>JBEDFG010000085.1:0-6428 GCA_041175285.1 Bacteroidota bacterium
CTCTAAAGCAAACGCATCTTGCGGACAATCAAACGTAGGTACGATGACCCCTGCATTGCAAATGTAGAAATTGGCATACGACCCTGGCGCCCGAAAATCATCAATCACCACCGGATCCGGCATAGGTATTTCAATAATATTCAAAGGTTCACCATTCAATAACCGCATTTCTTTCAATTCAGCTAAGTTTTGAGCCAAAACCGCATGGTTTTCGTCGTCCACCCTTGGTTCTACCATCGCAATCACCGTGTTTGCATTGACAAAACGAACCGTATCATCAATGTGCCCGTCCGTGTCATCCCCCACAATGCCATCTGAAACCCATAAGACTTGTTGGACCCCGTAATAATCACACAGATATTGTTCGATTTCCGCTTGGCTCAAATGCGGATTACGATTTGGATTCAATAAACATGACCTCGATGTCAACACAGTCCCTGCCCCATTAAAGTCAACCGAGCCACCTTCCATGACGATTCCAGGGCTAACGGAACGCATTCCCAACGTCTGAGCTATTGCTTTTGGAGAGGCGTTATCGTCTCCATATGGCGGATATTTCCCTCCCCAGGCATTATATTCCCAGTCAATTAGCAAGCGCTGATCCGTATGCTCATGTACCAAAAATGCAGGTCCATGATCACGGCACCAGGCGTCATTGGTAGGCCTAATGTGTAAAACAACTTGTGTTGGATCAATCCCATAAGTGGGCAATTGGCTTTCAATAAACGACGCCAAAGCAGCATCATTTACCTGTATATTAACTACTTCACCATACATTTGACCCAATTTATCTCCTTGCCAGGAATGATCATTGTGTGGAAATGTGATCCAAGTGGACACATGTGGATGCCATTCAGCTGGGAAATAAAATCCCTCTTCGCGCGGTGTAGACATATTAATGCTGTGCGACGATGCGCAAACCTTCTAACGTGATTAATTTATTAACTTCATCGAAATAAGCCTCTAAAGGCGTTAAAATCGACGATAAGCCCCCGGTTGCGATGACCTTTAAACCAGGTCCCCGTTCTTCTTTCACTCGTGAAATCATTTCTTTAACCATCCCTACATACCCCCACAAAATACCTGATTGAATCGCAGAAACAGTATCGTGACCTAAGGCCGAATTCGGCATCTCTAAAGGTACTTCGGGTAATTGTGCAGTCTCCGAAAACAAGGATTTTACGGCTGTTTTTAATCCGGGAGCGATCGAAACACCCTGCATTTTCCCTTGAGCATCCACGAGCGTAAATGTTAGAGCCGTTCCAAAATCTACGATTAAGACATCAGATGAATAATTGGTATGTGCATAAACTGAATTCGCAACCAAATCAGCCCCAATTTCATCCGGGCTAATCACCTCAATAGGCAAAGTGGCATATAATTTGGGGCCCATTACTTTCACGGGATATCCCACCCAATGCTCCAAACCCTTTTGAATTTGCGTCAAAACCGATGGAACAACCGAGCTAATTAATATGGATTGCACCGTAAACTCTGGAAAACCTTTGTCTGTGAGCTCCTTCTGAATCCAATGTTCCATCCGAATCGCGCTCCATGGCTGATGTGTAGGCGTACGCAAAATCACCTTCCACTCCGTCTCGGTGTAAAATCCACAGACGATGTCTGTATTTCCAATGTCAACTACTAAATGCATGCAGGTAAGTCTTTTTCAAGTCCAGCCGATAAAATCGGGAAACGCAACCACGATTTTGGATCAAGGCTGTAATCATCCACATGGAATCCAGGTGCATAACGCTCCCTTTTCCATTGGTTTCGCGCCCACAAGCGAAAAAATCGATGGGCAAATTCATCCAATTGGGTCGCAGCAAACTGCGCTCCATATACTTGATTTAATTTTGAAGCACATGCAGCAGGAGACAAACGCTCATAAAACGACCAGCGCTCCAGGGCATTCAGAATTGGATAAGGCATCAAATCTTCTTCATCGACCTGCTTCGAATCCAAAGGGCGTAATTCCGCACTTGGCTCCAATGCATTCACACCAGACAATCCGGATACTTTCCATGTACCTTCAAGTCCAACCTCCTGCATCCATTTTAACCAAATTCGAATGAAACTTTTATCAATTCCTGCAATGGGTGAGATGGAACCAGACGTGTCGCCGTCCATCGTAGCGTAACCCACACTAGCTTCCGAACGATTAGAAGTAGCTAAAAGGAGGGCGTTATTGATATTGGCCAACATCCACGCGCTCGGAGCACGAACACGTGCTTGCACATTTTGCAACGTAATATCATCTGTTTTCCAGCTCAATTCACGACCTATAGCCCCTTCGATCAGTTGGCGATATTCCGCCACCAAACCATCAATCTGTATTTCTGAATGTTCAGAACCGATGCAATCAGCTAAGGTCTTGGCGGAAGCTCTCGTTTCCACCGAAGAATTGACCGTTCCTTGATATAAGGTACGAATGAAACGTCTAACAAATTCCTTTGTGCTTGTCATCGAATCCATCCAAGGAATAAATGCCAAACGTTTTTTCATTCCCGCCCAACCGAGCTGATTTTCAGCTAATTTCGCTGCTAAATAACATAAAGAAGCAATCGCGGAGGAATCCGCGCCACCTGAAAGTGAAATAACAAAACCATACGAATAAGACTTCCGCATGTAGTCCCATAAACCCAAAGCAACCGAACGAGCAAATTCCTCTTCCTTTATAAAATCAGATGATTCCCAATCTGCCGCATCAAAAGCTAGGCTAACATGTTGAGCATCTGTCATATCAGGCAATGAAATAATATCGTCTCCCGTATCATGGACCGATTTTAATTCCACCGAGGAATAAATCAATTCATGATCGTTCATGGAAAAACGTTTCGTTTGGCTGATAATTTGACCACGGTCAGCCACATAGGCATCCCCGTCAAAAATCACTCGCCCAGACTCATTTCCCAATAAATTGGCAAAGACATAGACCCCATCAATAATGTGAGAGCCCTCACAGGATAATGCCTGACGTACCTTCGATTTTCCAAACGAAAAATGCGAGGCTGTTGGATTAACAATCATCGAAACACCCCGTTTAGCCAAGGCATGCGCAGGACGTTTCTCGCCTTCCCAAGCATCCTGACAAATTTCAACACCCATCGTCCAAGAACCCACACGAATACGATAATCGCCGAAAGGGATTCCTTGCCAATGCGATCTTTTTCCTGCAGGCCAAGCTGTAAACCAACGAGGTTCATAATGCACGCCGTCGTCGGCCAAGTGTTGTTTGGGAATTATGGCTACTATTTTGCCAGCTGATAAACAGGCGGAAACATTATATAAAACTCCCTCATGTCGAATCGGTAAGCCGACCCAAACGATGGTAGAAGTTTGTTCTTTAGCTAATTTCTGGAGGTACTCGATTCCTTTGGCTTCGGTAAATGGTGCTAAAAATTGATCTTCGCAACCGTAACCCGTTAAGCACATTTCGGGCAAACAAAGCACCTGCACTCCGGCAACTTCCGCTTCTGAAATGGCTGATTTTATCCGAAGGTAATTTCCTTCCCAATCTAACGGAGTCTGATTTAAAACAGCAGCTCCTACGATGACTTGCGACATATTAACGTGGCTTCGCAGCTGGAGCTGGCTTTTTTTTGGCTAATAATTTATACCAAGGTTTACTTGTCACAACTTCCTTTTGACCATTGGCACCTACTCTAACGTGCTTGTAACGTGGAGTCCACATCCAGGACATGGCCTCACGAGGGCGATAATAATTTTCTCCATGTCGGTGTTCGACACGTACCCGACACGTTTCGCGGGGGCAGCGAGCGGACCAACAAGCACTCAGCATCATAGTCGAAAAGACTAAGAAAAGAACATTCCAAAACGGACTTGTACGTGATGCTTTTGACATGAAATCGGTTAAAAAGAATTCGAAGCTAATGCTAGAACGAATCCTGATTAGTTAAATTACAAATCAACCCGTATTTTTACTGGGAATTTTAGGTCAATATGCAATCCAAACTCAAAGATATAAAAACAGCCGCAAAATCAGATGTTTTTGAATACCCCGTCATGGAATCTTTTTACACGATTCAAGGCGAAGGAAAGTATCAAGGACATGCAGCCTATTTTATTCGTTTGGGCGGCTGTGACGTCGGTTGTCACTGGTGCGATGTCAAAGAATCTTGGCCGGTTGACACCCACCCCCGCAAATCAGTTAGTACGCTAGTTGGCGAAGCACTGGAATTCCCAGGCCGACTAGTCGTTATAACTGGAGGAGAACCATTAATGCACGATTTAGGACCTTTGACGGAAGCTTTCCAACAAGCGGGATTTCAAACAAATATAGAAACATCGGGAGTGTGTGATGAGGTTACGGGGACTTGGGATTGGATTTGTTTCTCACCCAAAAAATTCAAAGGGCCAAATCCTGCCATACTTAATCAAGTCAATGAATTAAAAGTGGTGATTTTTCATCCATCAGATATGGCTTGGGCGGCAGCTTGGGCAGATAAGATTCCTGCTGAAGCGGCTTTATATTTACAACCTGAGTGGTCCAAACAAGAAACTATTAATCCGCTTATTGTGGATTATGTCAAATCAAATCCACAATGGCGAATTTCAGTTCAAACCCACAAGTTCCTACAAATCCCCTAAGGTATGTTGGCCTGGCTCATCCCATTTGTCGCTTTTTGCATGCCGCTGGATAGCCTACCCTCGCCTATTTCGGAACTAAATTTACAGCGAACCCAATATTTCCCGCATTTTAATGCTGCCAGTCAAAACCTCTACATGACCATCCGCAAAGCGGCTAAATCGGACGAAGAGCTTTTTGTAGCACATTGGAATGGTCTGCATTTTGATGCGCCAGCACCTATCGATGCCATCAATCGAGAGAACAATGAAGGCACGCCTAGTCTCAGCCAGGATGGAAAGACGATCTATTTTTCTGCTTGTGAATACCCGAATAGCTTTGGAGGTTGTGATTTATATGAAAGCCAAAAGATGGGCGAAACATGGTCAAAGCCCAAAAATCTTGGATTTCTAATTAATTCACATGAATGGGAAGGCCAGCCACATATAAGTCCAGATGGAAAAAAACTGTATTTCTCATCGGACCGACTGGGTGGTTTTGGGAAACGAGACATTTGGGTAAGTGAAAAAGATGATCAGGGGCGCTGGAATACACCTAAAAATGCAGGAAACCTAATTAACTCAAGCGAGGACGAACAAGGCCCCTACATCTTGGAGAACAAATCAGTATTTATTTTTTCAAGTAGTAAAACAGGTGGAAAAGGTGGACTGGATTATTACCAAACCCGTTATCCGTTCGTGACAGGCGAACAACCAGTGCCCTTAAACCTATTGAATACCTCAAGCCATGATGCAGGCATAAGTGTGGGATCTGAGATGGATACGTATCTCATATCGCGTAAATCAACAGAATCAGAACGTGAACTAGACATTGCAAGGGTTTGGATATCGCCAGAAGTATGGTTAAAAGCGCCCATAAAACGAATTCAATTTGACTCACTTCGATTTGAATCCATTCAGTTTTCGAATAATGCGTGGAACCTATCTCATCCCATTCCTGATTGCCTATCCCAATTAGCCGACTACTTAAAAGAAAACCCCAAGCAATCCATTGATATACAAGGACATACAGATGACATTGGAAATGCGTCAAATAATCAAATATTATCAGAAAAGCGGGCGTTGGCAGTCAAGATGCACCTCATTAAATTGGGCATTTCGGCTGATAGAATTCAAACACATGGCTTGGGAAATACGGTACCTAAGGAGAAATTAAACCGACAGGTAAATAGGCGTATTGAGATACGCTTAATCTCAAATTAACGCTTTTTCGATTTTTTCTTTTTGCGTTTTTTACGCGAAGTCTTCTTCTTTTTCTTTTTGGGAATGTATGGATGTTCCGCTCGGCCAACCGAATCGCGCTGAGCCCACGAAATTTTCAATGAATCCGTTATCTCTTCTGGCGATAAAAGTCTCAATTCAACTTTCGAAATTCCAAATGGCACTAAACCTAAATCTTGCGCAGCGCATTTCGAAACGTCGATCACACCATCGCGAAAAAATGGGCCTCGATCATTCACACGAACAAAAACTTTTTTACCTGTTTTAACCAACGTGACTTCGACCCATGAACCCATCGGATAGGATTTGTGAGCAGCAGAATAAACAAATGGATGGTATTTTTCGCCTGAATACGTACGTTCTCCCCAATGTTTGGCATGATAAAAAGTACCTAAACCTTTTTGCGTTTGCGCTAGCCCAACGAAGCTTGCTAACATCAAAAGAACACTAAGAATGAACCTATTTTTTTGAATCATAGGCTGCAAAACTACTTGGAATTAGGGGATAAAACAAAAAGGCCCCTGCAAGCAAGGGCCTTTTTAACGTTATTTAAGAACAAACTAGCGTTGTGACATCGGAACAAATGCACGAGGAGTTGC
>JBEDFG010000086.1:0-5731 GCA_041175285.1 Bacteroidota bacterium
CCGGTGCAATTGAAATTTCTTCGATTTTGTATGATTTGGCGGCATCTTGCTTGCGAATTTGCGGACCACCGAGCGGCCAACCGGTTCCGAGGGTCATATCAATTCCCAGATGCAAGCGTTTCGCTTCTTTTAAAACAAACGCAAATTTCTGTTGCCAACCCTCACTTAGATAAGGCTGAAATTTGGATTCATAACCTTTCGCGCCATAGATGGGAATGATATGCAATCCACCAAAGCCAGCTTTAGAAAAGGCCTCCAAATTATGCATAATCCCTATTTCGGTGACAGCGCTTCCCGGCCACCACCAATAAGCCCAGGGCTTAGAAGTAGAAAAAGCAGTTGGAGATTGTGCTCCAACTGCCTTTGCCATGAATAGAAATAACAATAGGTATCCGATTTTTCTCATACCCCGAATGTCGTTTTTTTACACAAAACGACCTAATAAATTTTCCAAATATTCTTGCTTTCCAGAGATCATAGCAGGCTCGCCAATCTCCATAGCAATTTGGTATAAATCCTCTAATTTCAATTTGCCAGACTCAAAATCGGCTCCTTTACCTGAGTTAAAACTCGCATAACGTGCTGCTTTCAAGCGATCCATTTCGCCATGTTTTGACAATTTATCGGCAATGATCAATGAACGAGCAATTGTGTCCATACCACCAATATGAGCATAGAATAAATCAGCTGCATCTGTTGAATTACGACGACGTTTCGCATCGAAGTTAATACCACCACCTGCTAATCCGCCTTGCTTCAAGATGATTGACATCGCTTCAGCCCATTCGTAGATATCGGTCGGGAACTGATCGGTATCCCATCCGTTTTGATAATCACCTTTATTGGCATCGATCGAAGCTAACATACCCGCATCAGAAGCCACTTGGCATTCGTGAGCAAACGTATGACCCGCTAAAGTTGCGTGGTTCACTTCTAAGTTTAATCCAAATTCTGACAACAAGTCAAACTCACGTAAGAAACCAATTACCGTAGCTGCATCATAGTCATATTGATGCTTAGTAGGCTCACATGGTTTTGGCTCAATAAAGAACTTCCCTTTGAATCCATGACGACGTGCATATTCCACACAAGTATGTAACATACGCGCAAAATGTTCACGCTCACGTTTCATGTCCGTATTTAGCAAGGTCATATATCCTTCGCGACCTCCCCAGAAAACGTAACCATCTCCACCCAATTTAATTGTTGCATCGATCGCTCCTTTAAGTTGAGCGCCTGCATGTGCAACTACCTCAAAATTAGGATTCGTTGAAGCTCCGTTCATGTAGCGTTCATTCGAAAACAAGTTGGCCGTACCCCACAATAATTTTACCCCACTTTCAGCTTGCTTTTTTTCAAAAATATCAGAGATGAATTTTACACGATCCGTAAATTCTTTCGGATCATTATGACCTTCAATCGCATCCACGTCGTGAAAACAATAGAATGGAGCACCAATTTTAGTGATAAATTCGAATGCAGCATCCGCTTTATCTGCGGCTCTTTGACGGGCATCTGAAGCTACATCCCAAGGATAATGATGCGTACCTGGACCGAAAGGATCAGCACCATCGCCACAAAATGAATGCCAATAAGCGATCGCGAAACGCAAGTGCTCCTTCATGGATTTACCAGCAATGATTCGGTTTTCGTCGTAATAGCGAAATGCTAACGGGTTGTCTGATTCGGGTCCTTCAAATTTAATTTGACCGATTCCCTTGAAATATTCTTTTTGTCCTATTAATACGCTCATGTGATTAGCTAAAAAAGTCTTTTAAAATGCATGTTAAGGCCCAAAACTACGAATTCTCGCCTTTATTCCAAATGGATATGATAAAAATTTAGCATAGTATAGCACAGATAGGTTATTATATAAGGTTATGAATTCAAATAGTTTTTTCTATTTTTGAATGATACAACTTCATCCTATGAACAAAATATACCAACTCGGGATATTCATCCTACTTGCACTACCCACATACGCACAAACTGCATTTAATGCAAATGGCCGATTTGAACAATTGGAATCAACACTTCCTACGCCTAATACTTATCGAACAGCAAGTGGCTCGCCAGGTAAAGATTACTGGCAACAGCGTGCTGACTATGATATTAAAGTTGAGCTAGACGACATCAACCGGAAAATTACGGGAACTGAAACGATTACTTATTTCAATAATTCACCAGATGAACTTCCCTATTTATGGATTCAGCTAGATCAAAATGTTTTCGAAAAAAATGCGGCTAGCAAAACGGGCGATACCGGTGAGATAAAAACGGGAATAAGTTCTAGAACTTTTACCGAACTGACGGATACCCGGGATTATGGATATAAAATCACGGCAGTTAAAGATATCAAAGGGAATTCATTGCGACATACGATCAACCAAACGATGATGCGTATTGATTTACCCACTCCAGTTAAATCGGGTGGATCGGTTAGCTTCGCCATCGAATGGAATTACCTAATTACTGAATATTTGAGTCGTTCTGGATATGAGTTTTTTGCCAAAGACGGAAATGCCAATTATTTCATTGCACATTGGTTCCCTCGTATGGCCGTTTACAATGATGTATATGGCTGGCAACACAAGCAATTCTTAGGACAAGGAGAGTTTACCTTGAACTTTGGAAATTATAAAGTAGCCATCACAGCACCAAATGATATGGTTGTAGGCGCAGGAGGAGAATTACTTAACCCAAATCAAGTGATGTCAGCAACCCAACTGAAACGTTGGGATAAAGCCAAAACAGCTACACGTCCCGTAGAAATTGTGACGCAAGCGGAAGCTGAAGCAGCTGAAAAAGGAAAGCCAACAGGTAAAAAAACTTGGGTATTCAAGGCTGACAATGTGCGTGATTTTGCCTTCACGGCATCGCGTAAATTTATTTGGGATGCCTTACAGGTAGATGTGGAAGGCAAGAAAGTATGGGCTATGTCATACTATTCAAAAGAAGGTAATCCACTTTGGGGAAAATATTCGACCATGGTGGTAGCCCACACATTGCGTTCATATTCAAAAAGAACGATTGCCTATCCTTATCCAGTCGCGATCTCGTGTCATGCGACTTTAGGCGGAGGTATGGAATATCCAATGATCTCCTTCAATGGCGGTCGGCCTGAAACAGATGGCACCTATACGGAGAATGTCAAAAACGGAATGATTGGTGTGATTATTCATGAAGTTGGCCACAACTTTTTCCCTATGATTGTTAATTCGGATGAGCGTCAATGGTCTTGGATGGATGAGGGATTGAATACCTTTTGTCAATTTATAGCTGAACAAGAATGGGATCGTAATTTCCCGGCACGTCGCGGAGATCCACAATACATCGTTCCCTATATGCGCTTAGATTCAAAAAATCAGGTGCCTATTATGGCGAACTCGGAGAACATCATGGATTTTGGCAATAATGCCTATGCCAAACCAGCTACAGCACTGAACATACTTCGTGAAACCGTTATGGGACGCGAATTATTTGATTATGCATTTAAGGAATATGCTCGTCGTTGGGCATTCAAACAACCATACCCAGCAGACTTCTTCCGTACGTTAGAAGATGCTTCGGGCGTCGATTTGGACTGGTTCTGGCGTGGCTGGTTCTACGGAACAGAACCTGTCAATCAATCCATTGAAACAGTTGAATTGTTTAGCCTTGACAATATGGATCCAGTAGCCAAAAAGGAAACTGAGAAAGCGAAAACAGCCGCTAAACAACAAACCATCACGAACATCCGTAATAAGACAGAGATCGCATCGACTTTTGTGGAAGAAAATCCTGATCTAACCGATTTCTATAATACCTATGATCGGTTTGCAACAACGGACACGGAAAAGAAAAAGCATCAAGATTACTTAAACGGCTTATCGGCGGACGAGCGTAAGTCCATCTCAGAGGGTAAAAATCTATACGTAATCAATTTCAAAAACAAAGGCGGTTTACCGATGCCTATCATTGTGAAATTAAATTATGAAGATGGTACCGAAGAGGTATTACGTTTCCCTGCGGAAATTTGGCGCTTAAATGATGTAGAAGCGAAGAAAATTATCCCTACAACCAAGAAGGTGGTGAAATGGACACTTGATCCCTATTTAGAGATTGCGGATATTGATACGGATGATAACGCATATCCACGTGAACCGGCACAACCGACACGCGTCCAGTTATTCAAAGCACAGGCTCGTAGTTATGGTGGTGGTCAAAACCCCATGCAGGAAGCTCAAAATGCGAAGAAATCGGGAGCGGTCACTGGTTCAAAAAACTAACATGTATGAAACATGCAAAAGCCCGATTAGATATCTAATCGGGCTTTTTTTATTCTGGTATAGTCGAATCCAGTAAAGACAAATCTAATTTTGTAATTGATTTGCCTCTAAAGTACATGGGTACAAATCGATAGCCAAAAAGAAAATCAGATAAGACATAGGAGTTTCTTGCCATAACCGTTGATGAATAAACCTCATCAAATCCAATCAACAAAGCACTTATTTCGGGCTGCAATGCCAAAATCTCTTGCTCCGAAAGACCATAAAAAGGACTATTGGGATCGATCGGATGGACGACTGTCCAGTTCAACACCAAACTTTCAACATGCGATCGTTCCAAATCCAAATTGAAAAATTTATACGTACCATCTGCCGAAAACAAACGGGTACTAACTTTAATTTCCGAATTGATTAAAATATGATCATCCTTGTACCCCACCAATCGGAACATCAAAGCCTTACCATCGCGATAGTTAGTAAAGACCATTTTATCAGAAAATCGAACAAATGAACGAGGTCGAGAAAACCGGCCATATAGTAAACCGGCAGCGATGGCGAAGGACAAAAATCCAATTAATGATTCAATCGCAGCAATCCAATTTGTGAGCTCGCCAACGGGATTCACACGACCATATCCTACCGTAGTGAATGTTTGAGTACTAAAAAAGAACAATTCCTTGACGCGCGAAAAACTATTTCCTGAATCAACACCTTCTAATCCGGAAGGACCTGCCAACCAGTACAAGAGCGTGAAAAAACAATTCATCAGAAAATAGGTATTGAAAATGACCAAAATAAATCTCCACCGAGGCATCGTCAACATACTATGATAACTACTCACACGTGTGAAAAATGGGATACCTAATCGTTTGATATTAAATGACCCATCCCGATTTACCATGCGTCCTCCCATTTCGGATGCTTTGTCTCCAAAACCTGTGTCTTGATTTGCGTTTTCTTTCATGAGTTTAGACGAACCATAATTTAAGTGATGCAATAACGAGCACTAAGGCTAATATCCATTTCACTTTGGTATTGGAAGCGATTCCTGATCCCCAACGAGCACCTAGGAAACCGCCGATGAGCGATGCGATCAACCAATAAACAAGTGAAGATTGATCTAGTGGAATCCATGTTTTTAGTCCGGCCAAACCTGAAACCGAATTGACAAATATAAATAGCGCCGAAACGGCCGCGGCCTCTTTTAAACTTGCCCATCGAAAGAGTAAAAGGAGCGGACTTAAAATAATACCACCACCAATCCCAATCATACCAGAAAGTAAACCGATAGCTCCGCCGGCAGAAAGTCCCGCCCATATCGGCAAAGATTTTGATTCTGTTTCACGCAAAGATGAAAGCATTCGTAGAACAGCAATCAATAAGCAGGCCCCTAAAATTTGTTTATAGGTGGAATCGCTCAAAGGAATTCTAGCCCCTAAAAATGCCAAAGGAATCGACCCCAG
>JBEDFG010000087.1:0-7585 GCA_041175285.1 Bacteroidota bacterium
CATGCGCTCATTACCCATTTTGGTAAAAGGATAAATCGTAAAAGCAGCATAAAATCCTTGATCTAAAACGGATTTAACCGTTTCTTCATTGTTGTGGTCGATGATTACCATGTTCGGTGCAATGCCATGTTCAAGGGCAATAGCCATACTTCTTTCCGTACCTTTTTTCTTATCACGATGTGGTGTGTGAACTTGAACAGGTAAATTCATTTCCTTGACTAGCTCTAATTGCGCTCGGTAATACTTTTCCTCAGCAGCTGTTTGGTCATCGAAGCCGATTTCTCCTACGCCTACAACACCTTCTTTCTGCAAAAATAAAGGCAAGATTTCCATCACCTGTTCTGCTAAAGCTTCGTGATTTGCTTCACGGGAATTTAAACCAATTGTGCAATAACAATTGTGCAATAATGTTTGATCCCAAATTGCGATGAACGAAAACGCTCCCAGCCCACTAAACTCGCAAAATAGTCTTTAAATGAGGCTAATCCGGTACGTGGCTGGCCCAACCAGAATGCAGGCTCAATCAAGGCAACAACGCCCGCATCGGCTAAAGCTTGGTAGTCATCCGTTGTTCGCGATGTCATATGAACATGCGGATCAAAGAATTTCATACCCTGCGTGTATTGCGCAAAGGTGCCATCAACGGCATGCGAGGTTGTTTTTTCTTGTTCTGTTCCTTCAAAATGAGAAGGGTTTCCTATAGGTTTATGTTCTTGACACATTTTAGGCGGTATAAATTGGTTCTGGTAATTCGAGTTCATGCCAAAGCCCCAGTGTGCTACCAGGAATTTGAATTTCTTGTTTCACTAAAGTAGCAGCGTACATATCTCGTGGATTTTCAGATTGGGCTAATTTTTCAACATCAGCTTGTAATGTTTCGTTCATGAATCGTGGCACAAGTCTCCATACTTGCGAGGGAACCCGTCGACCTGCTGACCACCTTTCATGTGCAAAATCCGACAAAGTATTAGCTAAATCTTGATTTGCACGCTCATCTAATCCAATAATTTGATGAATCGCTTTATCGTTGAAAATACATTTAAGTACTAATTGGTTCCACGCGGACTCGCTAAAATGATCTCTAGGATACGTATTTCCAAAGGCTATAGCATCGAATACAGGACCCATATTGGAACGAACGGCATCTGTTGCACGTAATAAAAACGACTCTGGATTGTTCAAGTATGGTAAAGCTCGCGTTAGTGCAACAGCTTCCTGCATTTCTGCAGTTTCGAATAAAATATCAAGGTTAGTCTGATCAAGGTCAATTAGCAATGCAACACGAATTAGTTGATCTAATGTCCACCCCTGAAAAGCCCCAGATGTAATTTCTGATTTTGAAATAAATCGAGGTGCTTTCACAAATGCTAGCGCCAATGCTTTACCTGATTGTGCTTTTTGTTCAGCTAACCAAGTTAATTCGGCTTCACTCGCGATGGCAGCGATGGATTCAGTGATTTGTAAATTCGTTTTCACGGCTAATTAGGTTCCTTTGAACGAATTTAATAAAAAAAATGGGTATTCTTATGATTTGATGACTTGATCAATATTCTCTTCTGGTTTTATTCGATAAGGTCCTTTTCTTAGCCATAGTATTCTGAAAAAATACCGAAATAATACGGCTACTTTAAGTCCAAAAATTCGCTGGTTTTTCGTGTCAAAATCCCAGGATTTCCCTGTCAAAAGATTTAGGCTAATTTTCCAAGCCCAAAATATTGGGGCAAGCAACCCATAGTTTAAGTAAATGACTAATAATGCTAGGATTCCGTAACTTTTTCGTATCCAGAGCAAATTCGAAATTTGAATTTGGATAGAAAATCGATTTACCCATGAATATTCTGTCCGGCGGAATTCATTCTCTTTAATTAAATGGATGAAATTCACATCTTCAAAATAAGCTAATTTCCCTATTTTGCTCAGTCGGTAACTTAATTCTGCATCTTCCGCATACATGAAGAAGTCTTCGTCCCATCCATTTATTTTCAGGAGGTTGGCTTTAGAGGCCATGATGAATGCGCCTACCAAATTGTTTGTTTCTTCTGGTCTTGAAAATGTTTGCTTGGGGAGTAATAGATTGATCAAATTGTGAAAAATAGCCTTATTGGGGACAATATAAAAATCTCTTCTTACATCGTTTAAGGTGCGGTAATAAGGTAATGCCTGTTTATTTTCATTCAATTGATTTCCCCCGACTGCAACCAAAGACTTTTCCTTTTCTAAGTGTTGCCATGCAAACTTAATTGTATTGTCAAAAATGAGGGTGTCTGCATTTAGGAATAAAATGTATTGACCTGATGCAGCTTTTAATCCAATATTATTGGCGTAGGAAAAACCTGAATTATATCCAGCATCTATCCAAGTTGTTTTTGGAAATTCGCTTAGTATTTGAGCGTTTGCTTGTGGGATAAAGTGATTGTCAACAACGATGCATTCAAACGTCACATTTTGGGTATGTGTATACACACTCCGTAAGCAATCTAATAAAAGCGCTTCAGTTTGGTAGTTGACAAATACGATTGATACATCCATGCAGCTCAAAATTAGTTTGAAATTATTTTAATTAGACCCATCCCGTTGTTTTTCTTTTCCAATCTGTTTGGTTTTATCTATATTTCCTATTCAAAAAAATATGACCATGAATATTCGTTGCCTAATTGCTGTCCTTCTATTCACTTTTGTTAATACAAGCATATTTGCCCAAAATTTCACCTTAGAAGCGATAAAATCCTATGCTTTTCCGACTGAATTAGTACGGTCAAAAAAAGGAGATAAAATTGCCTGGGCGTTAGATGAAAAAGGTGTTCGTAATGTGTATGTAGCAGAAGCTCCTAATTACATTGCTCGTAAATTGACAAATTTTAAGGATGACGATGGTCAAGAATTAACTTCGATTTCTATATCAGATGACGGGAAATGGGTTCTTTTTGTACGAGGAGGTGATCATGGTGCAAATTTTGATGATGAGAAGGCCGTTAATCCGGCGGGAAATGCAGAGCCGCAAACAGTCCGGGTTATGCAAATTTCATTTAATGGTGGACCCATTCGTGTGATTTCGGAAGGTGATTTTCCAGTGATTTCGCCAGATAATAAAGTGGTTTCTTACATTAAAGAAGGCCAACCTTGGGTTTGTAAATTGGATACGAATGAAAATGAAGATTTTCTGGAAGCCCCTGTTCGATTATTCAAAACCCGTGGATCAGTGCACTCGTTGGTTTGGTCGCCTACTGGAAATAAAATAGCCTTTGTGGCGAGCCGCGGAGATCATTCATTTGTAGGTTATTTTGAGATGGGTAAGTCAATTGTGAATTGGCTTGATCCCACATTTGCTAAAGATTTTAGCCCACGCTGGTCACCAGATGGCAATCAGATCGCATTTATTCGGACACCAGCGGAAGGTGGTTCGGCCGATTCTTTAACTCAACGTAAGCGTATCCCTTGGTCGATCCGTAAAGTGGGATTAGCGGCAGGAGAGAGGTCGGCTTTAGTTTGGGAAGCTCCTAATACCTACCGAGGTTCATTGCCAACAACCCATGGTGGTACTAATTTATTTTGGCCACGAGCAGACCGGATCGTATTCACTTCTTATCATGATGGTTGGCCTCATGCCTACTCCATTGCTTCTACAGGTGGATCAACCTTGTTGCTAAGCCCGGGTGATTTTATGGTTGAACATGTAAGTATTAGCTCGGATGGCAATTTGGTTTATTTTGATGCCAATACTGGCGCAGATGTGACTGATAAAGATCGTCGTCATATATGTCAAGTTTCGGTAGATAAAGCTGATATGAAGGTATTAACAGCTGGTACTGGCAACGAGTGGACTGCGATTTCAGTCGATGGAGGATTTGCTTATTTAGGTGCTGGAGCACAGAAAGCACCTCAATTGATGCTTTCTAAAGGTGGGGTAGCTCGTTCGTTGACGGCAAATTTAGTGCCAGCTGAATTTCCTGAAAAGTTATTAGTAGAGCCAAAGCAAGTGGTGTTTAAATCGTTGGACGGTTTAACTATCCATGGACAGGTATTTGATTCTTCAAATGGCACTCAGAAAAAACCGGCTATCATATTTGTTCATGGGGGTCCTCCGCGTCAAATGTTATTAGGTTGGCATTATTCAGATTATTATTCGAATGCTTATGCCTTGAATCAATATTTGGCAAATTTGGGATTTGTGGTTTTGTCAGTTAATTACCGACTTGGTATTGGCTATGGATACGATTTTCATAATCCCAAATCAGCGGGACAATGGGGTGCATCGGAATATTTAGACATAAAAGCGGCTGGTGAGTGGCTTGCTCAGCAAACATTTGTGGATTCGAAGAAAATTGGTCTTTACGGAGGTTCATATGGCGGCTATTTAACAGCATTGGGTTTAGCAAGAGATTCGAAATTATTTGCGGCAGGCGTAGATATTCATGGTGTGCATGATTGGGCACATCAGCGGGAGATTTCAGCCGAGTTATTGGCTGGTCCACATAAGGCACCGGATGCAGAATGGGCAACAAGTTTATCTTTTAGATCTTCCCCCATATCTTCGGTTGATACATGGAAATCGCCTGTTTTGTTTATTCATGCAGACGATGATCGTAATGTACCATTTAGTCAAAGTATCGATTTAATTAATCGTTTACAAAAGAAAAAGGTGCCTATGGAAACGATGGTTATTGTGGATGATACGCACCATTGGATGAAGTTTTCAAATGCACTAAAGGTATATCAAGCCACGGCAGATTATTTAAAAGGGAAGCTTATAAAGTAGGTTTCACATGGATTTTAGCGTAATTTTGCCGCATGCAAGAAAGACCAATAACCGACTGGCTTCCGTTGACAAAAAAGGAAGTAGAAAAGCGTGGATGGGATGAACTCGATGTGATCCTGATATCAGGAGATGCATATGTTGATCATCCAGCGTTTGGGACCGCAGTTATTGGTCGGATCATGGAGAGTGAAGGACTGAAGGTAGGTATTGTCGCTCAGCCGAATTGGCAAGATGATTTACGTGATTTCAAGAAATTAGGAAAGCCTAAGTACTTTTTTGGCGTAACGGCAGGTTGTATGGATTCCATGGTGAATCACTACACCGCAAACAAGCGTTTACGTTCCAATGATTCTTATACGCCTGGTGGTGAAGCGGGCTTTCGCCCGGATTATGCTACGACGGTTTATTCCAAAATTTTAAAGGAGATTTATCCAGATGTTCCTGTTTTAATCGGTGGTATTGAGGCTTCATTGCGTCGAGTTACGCACTATGATTATTGGGCAGATAAATTATTCCCATCTATTTTAGTGGATTCCCAAGCGGACATGTTGGTGTATGGCATGGGGGAACAACCCTTGCGAGAAATTATACGTGGCGTGAAGGCGGGAAAACAATTGTCGGATTTAACAGATATCAATCAAGTTGCCTTTATCCAAAAGCAAACCGAACCATTACCTGTTGTAGGTGATTGGGAGACGGTAGAGTTGGCAAGTCATGAGGTTTGTTTACAGGATAAAATAAAGTATGCGGCCAACTTCAAAATTGTTGAAGTTGAGTCTAATAAATGGCAGGCGAATCGAATTACCCAACTGGTGGGATCAGATTTATTGGTGATTAATCCTCCCTTTAAGACGATGGAAGAGGCGGAGATGGATAAATCCTTTGATTTGCCTTATACGCGTTTGCCACATCCAAAATACAAGAAGCGTGGACCGATTCCGGCATACGAGATGATTAAGTTTTCTGTGAATATGCATCGGGGTTGTTTTGGTGGTTGTAGTTTTTGTACGATTTCGGCACATCAAGGGAAGTTTATTGCTTCTCGTAGTGAGAAGTCTATCATGAAGGAAGTAGACCAAATAACGAAGCAACCTGATTTTAAGGGATATATTTCCGATTTGGGAGGGCCTTCTGCGAACATGTATCGTATGAAAGGTAAGGATGAGTCTATTTGTGCTAAATGTGTGAGTCCATCGTGTATTCATCCGGTGATATGCAATAATTTGGATACGTAAAAAAGCTTTTGTGGGTTCTGGAGTCCGTTATGATTTGTTGGTGGACGATTTCAATAAAAATAATCAGGATGGTAATCACGATGAATATATGGAGCAATTGATTACGCGACATGTATCCGGTAGATTAAAGGTTGCACCCGAGCATACATCGGATGCCACGTTACGTGTTATGCGTAAGCCATCATTTAAGTACTTCCATGCTTTCAAGAAGAAATACGATGAGATTTCGGCCAAATTTGGTTTAAAGCAGCCTTTGATTCCTTATTTTATTTCATCGCATCCGGGATGTGAGGAAGAGGATATGGCAAATTTAGCGGCAGAAACGAAGGACCTAGGATTCCAATTGGAACAAGTACAGGATTTCACCCCAACACCAATGACAGTTGCCGAGGTGATCTATTATTCAGGAGTACACCCATATACCTTGCAGCCAATCAAAACGGCTAAGACTAGGGAAGAGAAACAGAATCAGAATAAGTATTTCTTCTGGTATAAAGCGGAATATAAGGATTGGATTCGGAATCGTTTGACGTACTTGAAGCGACCTGATTTGGCCCAGCGCTTATTAGGATTCAGAAACAACAAAACCGGTTGGAAAAAGTAATTTCAACGCAATAATTAACCAAAAAACAATAACAAAATGGATGAGAATGAAGAATTAATCGTTCGCGATAGCAATGGTGCTGTTTTGAAAGATGGCGATTCGGTAACGGTAATTAAAGATTTAAAAGTACGTGGATCATCGAGTGTGATCAAACGCGGTACGATGGTGAAGAATATTCGTTTGACGGATGATGCGGATGAGGTAGAAGGAAAGGTAGAGAAGTCGATGATGGTATTGAGAACTGAGTTTTTGAAGAAAGCATAAATCAGTGGATGGTGGTCAGTCACTAGTCATTAGCAGGGAGGGACATAGTCCGAAGTCCGAAGGTGTAATTTCTTGGGCTTCGGATTTTTCTTTTGAAAAACTATACCAATTCAAAGTACCTCTTAGTTCTTATCTCTTACCTCTTACCTCTTTGTGCTATTCCTCCTCAACCTCCGGTTCCTCGTCCTGAACTAATCCTTGATTTAATTTCTTGGTTGATTTGATACCTAGTTTGTGTAGATTTTGAGCTCTATTAATCAAGTTGCCTTTTCCAGTGCTCAGTTTATTTAAGGCATCGTTATGGGCATCTTCAGCCTTTTTGATGTGTTTCCCCACATCTTCCATGTCTTTCGTGAAGCCTACAAATTTGTCATACAAATCTCCTGCTTGACGAGCAATTTCAATCGCATTTCTGGTTTGATATTCCGTCTTCCAAACGGAGGCAATTGTTCTTAATGTCGCCAAAAGGGTAGAAGGGGATACCAATACTATTTTGCGATCCCAGGCATAGTTAAATAAGCTGGTATCTTGGCTGATAGTCGCCACAAAACCCGATTCAATTGGGATAAAGAGCAAAGTGAAATCAGGACTAGTCAAATCTAAGGCCGTATGGTAATCTTTAGAAGAAAGCTCCTTAATGTGTGTTTTCAGGGATTCAATGTGCGCTTTCAAAGCGATATCCTTCTCAACAGTTCCTTCTTCAGCGCTCGTGTATCGCTCATAAGC
>JBEDFG010000088.1:0-5694 GCA_041175285.1 Bacteroidota bacterium
AGATCTGCTTTTCCTTTTCAATGGAATCGGAAGGAGTAATCAATTCTTCCTGAGACTTAATGGTCATCAGTTTTTCCTGAACCCATGATGGGTCAAAATCCGACTTACGTACCGGAATTCTTAAACCAAATTCACTACCTAATCCTAAGGTACTTTTAACCTCGATTTCCCCTAAGTGAAGTGTTACTAATTCCTTGCAAAGCGAAAGTCCGACGCCCGTACCAACCACCGACATCGACTCTGGGATTTGATAAAAGCGATCAAAAATATGCGGTAAATGTTCTGCAGAAATACCCTTACCAGTATCAATAACGCGTATATATATTTGATTAACCTCTTCATTTCCATCCACAAATGAGGATCCCAAATCTAACGAAACACCTATTTTTCCATCTTCTGGCGTATGCTTGAACGCATTTGACAATAAATTACTCACACATTTCTCAATAATATCGGCATCGTAATAAACGAGTAGAGAAGGAATGGGTGCTTTCCATGTCAACTTGATTTGTTTCTGCTGTGCATAATTCTCAAACCCTTGAATGATCCCATTTAACTGAAGAACTAAATCATGTTTAGCGATGACCGGTTGCTGTTTACCGGATTCAATTTTTGATAAATCCAGCAATTGATTAATCAATCTTAATAGCTTCTGAGCGTTTTGATAAATCGAAGAAATCCGTTTTTCTTGTGTACTAGACAGGGAAGCATTTTGCATAAAATACTTCTCAATGGGACTAATGATCAAGGTAAGGGGCGTCCTTAATTCATGGGAAATATTCGTAAAAAAGTGAGTTTTTACTTGCTCTAGCTCCCTTATACGTTCTTTTTCGATTTCCTTCATCCGTATATCGGTTTTGAAAGCCTCCCGAATTTTCACTTCCCGAATAAATAAATAAATCACCGCTATTAGCATAAGAACATATCCCATATAGGCCCACCAGGTACGATACCAAGGTGGCAACACCGTAATGAACAATTCAGTGGGTTTTTCAGACCAGACCCCATCCGAATTAGATGCTTTCACTTTGAATGTATAATCACCTGGAGATAAGTTGGTGTACGTCGCCGACCTACTCGTCCCCACGTAATTCCAGTCTTTCTCAAAACCTTCTAAATAATACGCATAGCGATTATTTTTAGGGCGTTGATATTCCAATGCGACGAAATCCAAACTGAATACGGATTGTCCGGGCTGAAGGGTAATGTTAGTCGTCCGACTAATATCATAGGTCAAAGGACTGCCTTCTTGACCAGGTTCAACGACTTGATTAAATAATTTAAAACTCGTTACATAGACATCGGGGACATCTAATCGCATGCGTAAACTATCTGATTTCAAATAATTCAAGCCATTAACTCCTCCAAAAAACAACCAATTTTGTTTATTGGAAGCAAAAGTCTTGGACGTAAATTCCTTTCCTTGCAACCCGTCAGCATCTTCAAAGTTGATGAAGCGCAACGTCTTACCGTCCATTTTAGAAATACCGTTGGTCGTTGTGAACCACAAATCCCCTTTCCCATCTTCTACGACACCCCGTAAGGTATTACTGGACAATCCATCTTTAACGGTAAGTACGCGAAACTCCTTATTTTCAGGTTGATACAAATTCACCCCACCCCCATTTGTCAGTACCCAAACTCGCTTTTGTTTGTCTTGAAAAATCTGAGTAACGTGGTTATAACTTAGGCTTTTGGGATCAGCCGACTTCACTAAGTGGTTTAACTGATGGCTTTTCAAATCATATTGATATAATCCGGAACCGATCGTACCGATCCAAAGCTGGCTCCCATCAATTAATGCCAAATCTGAGATAGAACGATTCTGAAAAGTCTTAATACCTAATTCCGGAAATGGGATCGAATAACGTTTCGTTTGAGGATTGAAGGAAACAACACCTAGTCCAACAGATCCAAGTAATAGTTGATTTTGAAATGGAAGTATACAGTTAAAGTTGGCTTCGCGTCTACCTGGCAAAAATGGATAATCAGTTAATTTTTTGGTAGGCGACAAATGATTTAATCCCTTGCCCCAAAAACCAACCCAAACCTCGCCATTAGGCATAGCTTTCAGGAAATTCACATCATAATCTCCGGCAGCAGAAAGTTTATTGGTCGATTCTGAATAAATCACATGATTCAATTTTCGATTTTTATGATCGAAAAACGAAAGTCCTAAATTACTACCAATCCAAACCCCAGAAGCATCAGAAGCGGCAATGGCTGAAACCTTGTT
Organism: Bacteroidota bacterium; assembly: GCA_041175285.1. GTDB lineage: Bacteria > Bacteroidota > Bacteroidia > Cytophagales > Spirosomataceae > Aquirufa. Next base: position 2,237 of record JBEDFG010000088.1, read on the forward strand.
ACTCAAAAGTCCTTGAACGGTATTGGGTTTATATCTTAAAACTGAAAAACGGGGTTTTTGAAAGAAACTAATATTTAAGCCGGCTTCATAAGTACCCACCCACGTATTTAGGTTTGAATCGGTAAATAAACTCATGACCGAAAAAGAACTAATCCCTAACTCGGGATCTGGATTTGATGGGATGTGTTTGAATCGCTTAAAATTATCGCCCTCCATGACATATACACCATTGTCAGTACCAATCCAAAGATTTCGCAAGGCATCACGCGTGATACTAGTAACGATATTTTGACGCGCTAATGGATCTGAAGATTGATAAAAAACGGACTGAAATTTTTGATTTGACGGGTTAAATTGAAATAGACCAGCGCCATCAGTGCCTACTAAAATATGACCGTTTTTGGCTTCATAAATGACCCGAATACGTGATTTTGCCTGATTTTGACCAATAGAAAATGGCATAAAACTATGTTTCCCAAGTACAGAAATCAATTGACCCGTTCGGGTACCCAGCCATAAGGAACCATTGCTGTGTTTAAAAGTTCGTACGACTTCTTTGACCAAAGGATTTTTCAATTCCGATTCAGTAGCTAATAATTTTTTTGATTGGGTATGATAAACCAAAAAACCAAAACCCAAAGCAGCCACTCCTACCCGGTGATTCCCCAAATTAATCAAGGATGGAATATTCAAATTGCTAATATCCTGACCATTAGGCCCTCGCATGAATCGAGTTATTTTACCCGTTTGCAAATCCAAATGATTTAAACCGGAGGAGCGCGTACCCACCCAAATATTCCCTTCATCATCTTCTACAATCGAGAAAACATCACTCCCACTGAGCGTTGAAGGATCACTCGGATCATTCCGATAAATTTTAAAATTATGGCCATCGTAGCGATTCAATCCATCAGCAGTCGCAAACCAGAGAAAGCCTTTTTTGTCCTGAATAATCTTGTAAATCGAACTTTGAGATAATCCGGAGGCTGTTGACAAACGCTCATACCGACTGCCAACTTGCCCTAACAGGGAAGTAGAAATCAAGAGCCACATCAAACATAAAAAAGTCCTCAAAGTCTTCAGAATAGAATCTCTAAATTAGAAAATTAAAGGCAAAAGTTACGCCGACTTATAGGTATATATTCGGGGTAGTTGCACGCGAAATACTTGCATAATTCTTTCAAACGACAACAATTGCAAGAAACGTCCACAAATTTGAAAGATTTGTCCAATTGAAAGAAAACGAGGAGACCTACATTTGTTTACGTACTTCATTTAAGAAATCGTTAGTTACACATGGTTAAGACATTCGTTTCTTTTTCTGCCAAAAACTCGGACAATAAACTTCCGAAATACCAGCAATTAATCAATTCCCTATTACAAGATATTGAGATGGGCGAATTGAAACCTGGGGAAAGATTACCTTCCATTAACGAAGCTTCGGAGGAATGTTATTTGTCTAGAGATACGGTGGAGCGCGCCTATACTGAATTACACAAAATGGGTGTCATCACTTCGATCTTTCGTAAGGGATATTTCATTTCTAATTCGTCTATAAAGACCAAAACCAAAGTACTTTTTTTGGTGGGTAAAATAACCAATACGAATAAGGAGATTTTCGATTCATTTTGTGAATCATTGGGCAAAAACGTCATGGTAGACATTTATACCTACCAATACAAGACGCGTCAATTTCAAGAAATCATGGCACAGCAGTTGGGCAACTACCATTACTATGTGATTATGCCCCATTTAATTGAAGAAGAGGAGGAGAACATCAAATGCTTGAAAAAGATTTCAGGTGACCGTTTGATTCTCTTAGACCAAAACTTCAATAGCATGTCCAATGCGCATGCAAGCATTACTTCTCAGCCTAAAACGGCTTTGAATGTTCACTTTTCAAACCAAATAAACCTGTTTAATAAATACCATTCGTTCAATTTAGTTGTTTCAGAGGAAGATTATTTCGATGCTGGATTAATTAATGGTTGCAGTGAATTCTGCGAAACGAATGGCCTGGAGTTCCAAGTATTGGATGGCCTAGATCCAGTGGATGTACGTGCTGGTGAAATTTATTTCACGCTGGACGACAAAGACTTGGTGAAGGCTATCAAATACGGGGAAGGAAACGGTTTAACCGTAGGTGAAAACCTGGGTCTCATCGCATTCAATGACTGTCACTTCAAGGAAATTGTCGCTGGTGGTATTACCGTATTATCGAATCAACCTACTTTATTGGGAGAAATGGCGGCTCAACTCATTCAAGATAATGATAAAAGCAGCCATGAATTAGCTTTACAGTTTATCATAAGAAAATCACTTTAGGGTTTAATTTACCGAAATGGGTCATGATTTTCGTGACCCATTTTTTTTGCATAAGCAATATTTCTTCGAAGCCCTTTCAATTTTGTTCGGCTTATCGCCGAGAATTGAAACAATTCTTTAAAAAGGTCCTCCGATAAATCTTCCCAGTCTTGTTTAGATAAATCTAAAAATCTTTCATTGGGCTTAAAAGCTACTTCTTGATGCGGTTTTGAATGACGATTCCAAGGACAAACATCTTGACAAATATCACAACCAAAGATCCAATCCTGAAAATTAGCTTTTAATTCAACGGGCATCTGATCTTTTAATTCAATCGTGAAATAACTAATGCATTTTGATCCGTCGACTACATAGGGCGTAATCGCATCAGTAGGGCAAGCATCAATACAGCGTGTACATGTGCCGCAAAAATCTTTGATGGGGCCGTCGGGTTCTGCTTTCAAATCCACCAATAATTCAGCCAAGAAAAAGAAACTCCCCTGTTTCGGAATGATCAAATTGGCATTTTTACCTATCCAGCCCAAACCAGATTTTTTAGCCCAAGCTTTTTCGAGTACGGGAGCAGAGTCAACGAACATCCGACCTGAAAAATCCCCTATTTCTCGCTGTAAATCTTCCCATAGAAGCTTCATTTTGTCTTTCATGACGACATGGTAATCTTGGCCAAAGGCATATTTAGACACCTGAAATGAGTCAGCCATTACTTGAATGGAAGGATCTGGAAAGTAATTGTAGGCGAGTGAGATTACTGTTTGGCAGTCGTCAACAAGTTTTCGGGGGTCTAATCGTTTATCGAAATGATTCGCCATATAGGCCATTTCCCCATGCATATTTTGATTTAACCAACGTTCGAGATGCGGAGCTTCTTCGGATAAAAAATCGGCTTTAGAAATCCCACAAAATTGAAAACCATGTTGGCTTGCAAGTCGTTTAATGGTTTGGGAAACATGGTAAGGTGACGCATTCATGTGCCATAAAATTACGAAGCTCATTGAATTTATGCCAAACTGTCAGAAAATAGTTTTTGGCCTATGATTTGAGTAGAGGAAAACCCTATTAATTTTGCCTTATGAAAAAGAAAGAGACTGAAAAGCCAATCGAAGAAGAGATCGTACAAGAGACTGCTGAACAAG
>JBEDFG010000089.1:0-8509 GCA_041175285.1 Bacteroidota bacterium
ATTCAAAGTGCTTGTTGATGCCGTTAATTCGACTGGTGGAATTGTGGTTCCCCAACTCTTAAACGCATTAGGTGTGACGGATGTGGATGTTATTTTTGGTGAAGCTAATGGTCACTTTGGGCACAATCCAGAACCTTTACCGGAGAATTTGACAGCTATGATTGCCAAAATGAAGGAAGGATCTTACGATTTGGGTATTGTGGTTGACCCCGATGTAGATCGTTTGTGTTTCATTTCGGAAGATGGAAGTCCCTTTGGTGAAGAATATACGCTAGTAGCCATTGCTGATTATATTTTATCTATTGAAAAAGGAAATACAGTTTCTAATCTTTCATCTACGCGCGCCTTAGCAGATGTTACGCAGAAGCATGGTGGGACCTATTTTGCTGCCGCTGTTGGCGAAGTAAATGTAGTTGCCAAAATGAAATCGGAACAAGCGATTATCGGCGGAGAAGGAAATGGGGGAGTTATCTTCCCTGAATCTCATTATGGTCGCGATGCATTAGTTGGCATTGGATTGTTTTTGACTCATTTAGCACGAAAGAATAAAAAAGTGAGTGCTTTGCGTGCTGAATATCCTGCTTATATAATGTCGAAAAATAAAATTGAGCTTTCGGCAAACTTGAATGTAGATTTAATCTTGGCGACTGTCGCCGAGCAATATAAATCAGAGCGAGTAAACACCATCGATGGAGTAAAAATTGACTTCTCAGATCGCTGGGTTCATTTGCGCAAATCAAACACGGAACCAATTATCCGAATTTATTCGGAAGCGCCTACCGAAAATGAGGCGAATGCATTGGCCCAACAAATTATCCAGGTGATTCAAGGAATTGCTGGAATTTAATACCAAGATGTCAACACAACAAACTAAAACACCTATTTACCTCGACAATGCGGCGACGACTCCTGTGGATCCAGCTGTTTGGGCTGAGATGCAGCCCTTGTTTGAGCAATTTACAGCGAATCCCTCATCGATTCACTCACATGGCCGACAAGCCAAAGTGATCGTCGAAAAAGCTCGCAAAGCCGTCGCAACCTTGTTGAATACGTCGCCAGCGGAGATATTTTTCACTTCTGGTGGAACAGAGGCTGATAATACGGTGATCCAATCAGCCGTTTTATATGGTGGGGTGAAAACAATTATCACATCTCCACTTGAGCATCATGCTGTATTGCATACGGCTGAGGCTTGGGCTAAACTTGGTCTTGCAGAGGTTAAATTAGTCCAACTTAATGCGCAAGGAGATATTGATTTAGCTCACTTGGAAGTTTTGTTAGCTGAAAGTTCTAAGGCTTTGGTGAGTCTGATGCATGGAAATAATGAAATTGGAAATCTGTTGGATTTGCATGCCATTGGGACATTATGCCATAAATACGGGGCTCTTTTTCATTCGGATACGGTTCAAACGATGGGTCATTTTCCGCATGATTTACAAGCCCTGCCAGTTGACTTTATCGTTGGCGCCGCCCATAAATTCCATGGCCCCAAAGGGATCGGATTTCTATATGCACGTGCAGGTGTAGGATTTCATCCTTTAATGCACGGAGGAGCACAAGAGCGAAATCAGCGTGGTGGAACAGAGAATGTATATGGTATGGTTGGTTTAGCGAAAGCCTTAACCATGGCTTATGAATCGATGGATTCGCATATGGCGCATATCAAATCGATTAAGTCATTTTTTATTGAAGGATTGAAAGCACGTTTCCCAGGTGTTCAATTCAATGGTCGATCAGGCGAAGTTGACAATAGTTTATACACCGTTTTGAATGTTCGTTTTCCAAATGTTCCAGATGGAGATATGCTCTTGTTTCAATTAGATATTGAAAAGATTTCAGCATCTGGTGGAAGTGCTTGTTCCAGCGGAACATCCGTAGGATCACATGTACTTGCTGCTTTGAATCCTACTGCAACGGGTGCTGCCATTCGTTTTTCTTTCTCGAAGAATAATACCAAAGAGGAGATTGTTCGGGTATTGGAGGTTTTGGAGCGATTGGTCAAATAGCATTAAAAAAGACGCGGGTTTCGCGTCTTTTTTGTTTTGTAGAGACGCGATACTTCGCGTCTTGTCTAATTTAGACGCGGGTTTCGCGTCTTTTTGTTTTTGTAGAGACGCGATACTTCGCGTCTTGTCTAATTTAGACGCGAGGTATCGCGTCTCTACTTTAATAAGCTCTCGCAAACAATACGCGTTTGTTAGATGGATTCCCGGTTAAAATACATTTTCCAGCCTCTTCTTTTGAATCCAAAGGAATGCAACGAATCGTTGCTTTCGTTAATTCCTTAATTTTCTCTTCTGTTTCTGATGTGCCATCCCAATGTGCTGACACAAAACCTCCAGCGTCTAATTTGGCATTGAATTCATCCCAAGTATTTACCACATGGGTGTTTTCCGTGCGGAATGCCAAAGCCTTCGCATAGATTTTCTCTTGAATATCAGCTAATGTATCGATAACAACTTGCTCAATACCATCGAAAGCCATGGAGGTCTTTTCGCGTGTATCGCGGCGGGCTAATTCAATCGTTCCATTCTCCATATCACGATTTCCAATCGCCAATCGAACGGGTACACCCTTCAATTCATATTCCGCAAATTTGAAACCAGGACTTTGATTTTCTGATACATCGAATTTGACGGAAACACCTTGCTTACGCAAAGCTTTTACTAAAGGATTAACTTTGTCTTTAATCGCATTTAATTGTTCTTCACCTTTGTAAATAGGTACGATGACCACTTGGATCGGAGCTAATTTAGGAGGCAATACTAAGCCCTGGTCATCCGAGTGTGCCATAATTAAGGCTCCCATTAAACGAGTAGAAACTCCCCATGATGTTCCCCAAACATAATCTAATTGATTTTCTTTACTCAAGAATTTGACGTCAAATGCTTTCGCAAAATTTTGACCTAAAAAGTGGGAGGTACCTGCCTGCAACGCTTTTCCGTCCTGCATTAAGGCTTCAATGCAATAGGTTTCATCCGCTCCTGCAAAGCGTTCGTTCGCTGTTTTGATACCTTTGACAACCGGCATAGCCATGAAGTTCTCCGCAAAATCCGCATATACTTCAAGCATTTGTTCGGTCTCTTCGATCGCCTCTTGCTTCGTAGCATGTGCTGTGTGTCCTTCTTGCCAAAGAAATTCAGCCGTACGAAGGAATAAACGTGTGCGCATTTCCCAACGAACAACATTGGCCCATTGATTAATCAATAAAGGCAAATCGCGATATGATTGAATCCAATTTTTATAGGTCGACCAAATCACCGTTTCGGAAGTAGGTCTTACAATTAATTCTTCTTCCAATTTTGCGTCTGGATCTACAATGACACCACCACCATTCGGGTCGTTTTTAAGTCGATAATGCGTAACAACAGCACATTCTTTGGCAAAACCTTCTACGTGTGACGCCTCTTTCGAGAGGAAAGATTTTGGGATAAATAGTGGAAAGTAAGCATTAGTATGGCCCGTTTCCTTGAACATATCATCTAATGCGCGTTGCATTTTTTCCCAGATAGAATAACCATAAGGTTTAATGATCATACATCCACGAACAGCCGAATTTTCAGCTAAATCAGCTCGCTTAACTAACTCATTATACCATTCTGAATAATTTTCTGAACGACTTGGAAGTGATTTACTCATGTGTTTTATTTCGCAGTTTTATTTTCTCTATTCATCGTTCTAAGATCTTACTTGTAGGTTCTGAGAATTTTGTTCTATAACTTAGACTAAAATTGCTCAACCTATCGTTAATAAGCGTAGCTTAATCGAACTTTGAACGTCAAAGATACGTTATTGTCGGTAGTTTTAGCCTATAAATTAATCACTTTAGCCATGAAAAATTATTGGAATGCCTTCGTAGTTGTGGCCAGTTTATTGATTTTTTCCTCATGCTCGCTTACCCAGCCAGGGAGTCAGCAGGTCTTAGTTGCGGATGATTTGTACGATTCATTTCAAAAACCAGCTGCGGCATATGCTCCTAAAAAGAGTTCACATTATCTAGATCCTGAGGAAGACGCGACACTTATTCAAGAAGAAGATGGCGTTGTCATTCGGGAGGATGAAACAAATTTTCTAAACTCCCGAAGTGTTTATAATTCATATGCGCAAGGATTTAATTCTGGTTTTCAATCAGGAATTTTTTCAGCAAATCCTTGGAATAATTGGTATACAAATCCGTACATCACTTTTGGTTTAGGTGGTTTTTATGGTTCAAGAATCATAGCACCCATTAATGCCTGGGGAATGTATGATCCCTTTTACAATCCTTATTCATTCTACAGTCCTTACAGTTATTATGATCCCTTTTATGGATTTAGCGGTTTGCGTAATCAATATGGATATAATGGTTTTGGAATGGGTGGCCTAGGTTATATGGGTAATTATGGTGGATATAATGGATATAATGGATTTGGAAATAATTTCTATTATGCTCCTTCCGTTGGAAATGTGAATCGTGAACCAGCCATGCGCCCTGTTCGTGGACCTCGTGAGGATCGTTCCAATAACCAATATGGCAGTGGAAATATGAATAATACACCTCGTGGAGGTAATAATTCGTACAATACGCAAAGCAATAATCAACCTCGTATTTATAATAACCCAGGTAATAGTGCTCCTGTTCAAGCTGCACCAAGAAGAAATACTAATTTTGAATATCGTTCTGCCCAACCTCAAACGAATTACGGTCAGAGCCAACAGAATTATTCGGCACCTTCATCAAATTACAGCTCTGGAAGTTCTTACTCTGGAAGCAGTAGCGGAGGAGGTTCATCACGAGGTCCTAGATAAGTAGTACATGAAAAAGCTTGGATTATTAAGTGTATGTGTGTTCATGGTAACACAGGTTCACGCGCAAATTTATTCATATCCTTCACTCGCCAAACAATTTAGCACAAGCTATGCCACCGGTTCAGCTCGTATGCAAGGCTTGGGGGGCAATTTTGGTGTCTTAGGTGCCGATCTAAGTTCGATTGCCGGGAATCCCGCTGGTCTCGGTTTTTATTCACGTTCAGAGGTCGGGATGAATTTAAGTGTATTAGATGTGCAATCACAATCTACTTACCTAGACAATACATCAAAAGGATCCAATACAAGTATTCATATTCCGAATTTCGCCGTTGTTATCACTGGAGACTATATGAATCGTTCTGATTGGCGTGGAACTTTTGGTTTAAGTTATTCCCAACGTACCGTTTTTACTCAACCCTTAAAAATAGAGGGTACGAATAATCGGAGTTCTTACTTAGATAACTTGATCGAAAAAGCGAATAGTAGGTATACTTATGCTGGCGGAAAAGATATTGATGGTCATGTCATTGACGATGAATATGATTCCTACTATCAAGCGGCCACAACACCAGAAGGAGTAGCCTATCAAACATTTTTGATTAATAATTCAAGTACTGGTGGTGCGCCATTTAATCGGTTTGAGCCTAATCTGCCTACGAATCAACTAGGTGATGCGTCAAATTCAGGTGTAATCTCGCAATGGAATTTGAGTTATGGTGCGAATTATAAAGAGCGTTTATTTATTGGCCTAGGCCTTCATTTTTCAAAATTAAAATCTACCAATGACTATAGCTGGTCCGAAGAATTTGTTGGCGCAAATTATGTGGCTGGTTTTGAATCAATAGAAAAACTCGAAACGACAGGTTCAGGTATTTCAGCATGGACTCCCAATTTAAGGCTTTCCGTAGCTGCTGAGTCGCCGATGTATTATGATCAAATGGCAGAACGCTTAACTGGAATTGTATATCCTCGTATTTTCGGTGTTCCTTCTGAATTAAATGGAAATCCAATAACTATCACAAAAGTGAACGCCGTCCGTTTGCTGCCCAATGAATTTACCTATCAATTACTAACTCCGTTTAAGTTTTCAGCAGGTGCAGCCTACTTCTTTGGGAAACGTGCTTTATTGAGTTTTGATGCCGAATATTTGAATTATGCAGGTATTCATATTGCCGCATCGGAGTTGGGGGCGTATGCCAACCAGAAATTTCAGGATAAATATAATGGCCAGGTGAAGTCTAATTTCCAGTCGGTGCTTAACTTAAAAGTAGGCACTGAAATACGAATCTCTTCAGCATGGAGTGTACGTGGGGGAGTGGCTACTTATGGACAAATCTATAAATCTAGTTATGATTCGATTGATCGGAGTCAGTTTCAAATTTCGGCTGGTTTGGGTTATCGAACGAATGCATATTACTTGGATTTAGGTGTTTGGCAACGCGCGGGTAAAGATGCATTTACTCCATATACATTAAAAAATGCGGCCGATTTTGGTTCAGCCGCATTGCAAATTTCAAATACCCAATTCGTGATTGGGGGTGGAGTTTATTTCTAAACTGGAATGTATTGCTCAAGTAGCCAAAGGATTTGACTAACCGTAATTTCGCCGTCAACCTGAATGTCCGCTTTTTGGTATTCAGGAAGGCGCTCTTGAAATGTCTTCTTGATTGATTCAATAACCACTTCTTCGCTTTGAGTTTTGTCCAATAGAGGACGATTGTTGCCTTGTGCCTTATATAGTCGTTTCGCCAAATCGTTTACATCTACATTCAAAAAGATGCTCACGCCATTCGCTTTAATGAAATCCATATTGTCATTAAAACAAGGAACACCACCACCGGTTGCGATTACCATAGATTGATCTGGTTGAAAACCGTGTAACGTTTTCTTTTCTAACTCCCTGAAGTGCGCCTCTCCGTAATTGGAGAATATTTCTGATACTGTTTTTTGTTCTCTTGTTTCAATCAGTTTGTCCATGTCGGTGAAGCTGTACCCCAAATTCCGTGCTAATTCTTTACCTAATGTACTTTTTCCCGATGAGGGCATGCCGACTAAATAAATGTTTTTCATTCCTGAACTATTTTAAACTTTGATGAATGGCATCCGCGGTGGGTAGGCTGTAGGCCGACCATTTTCCTTTGACGGTTCCTTGGCTAATAAGCCATAGACCAGGACTTGAGCGAATGATGGTTTTTAAAACTTTGGTATCTGCTGATAAAGCAGGAAAGGCTAATTGGTATTGATGTCTCAATGCATTTACTTCTTCGTCTGTCGATGCGCTGACCAGCCAAATTGGTATTTTTAATTCCTTGGCAAGTTGAGCGATATGCTTAAAAGCCTTTTCATGTGTGTGATGAACATTGGGGACAATCACTAAAACATGATTTCCTTGGAATATTTTTTGCGTGTAATTTGTCGTATCTCCATCTACCCAAAGTTGGTAATCCGTAATCAACGGCCGAGCTTCTTTTTCATTGATCGCACGCATAGAGACATACGCTGCTTTGGGATCCGTAGGTATCTCGGTTAATTCTGTTTCCTGACCGTTTATTTTGTACACATAGATGAACTTCAATTCCTCTCGGTTCTTCATATTGTTAGGAATGTTTTCCCCAATCGCATAAGGTAAACTGTCCCAAATAGGTAAATAAAAATAGGAATATGTGCCAAATCCAATGCTAAGTACCGCTGTAAATAAAACCCATCTTACGGTTTTGGCGTGTAAATTAGGCTTATCTGTCACTAACAAAATGCCTGTTAAAATTAGCAAAAAGATGTCTTTGCCAAATGACGTCCATGGCGTTAGTTTGATGGCCTCGCCAAAACATCCACAGTCGGTGACTTTGTTAAAATAAGCGGAGTAAAAGGTTAGGAAGCTAAAGAATAGAATAAGTCCAACAAAGCTGTATAGGATTTTTCTTGTTTGAAAATTAAGCCATAAAGCAATGGCTAGGACAACTTCTGCACTACTAAGTAATATGGATAATATGAGTGCTTGTGGGATAAGTAATTTCCAGAAACCTGCCATCCATGGAAAGTCTACAGAAAACACGTCAAAATATTCCTCCAACTTAAGTTGAGTACCAATTGGGTCATTTAATTTAATGAGTCCAGAAAAAAGGAATAGTCCTGCCAACAGGAAAGTGGCAATTTGACGGGTTTGTTTCATAGGACCTATTGTTGCTGGGCCATCTGCATTTGACCTTGTTTCAATTGAATCAGGCAGAAAACGGCATAATTCAACATGTCTTGATAGTTGGCTTCTATCCCTTCAGAAACCAGTGTAACTCCTTGATTGTTTTCAATTTGCTTCGTCCGAAAAATTTTCATCAAGATCAGGTCAGTCATACTGCTGATGCGCATATCGCGCCAAGCCTCACCGTAATCATGGTTTTTATTGCGCAATAATTCCAAGGTTATTTCAACTTGTTGGTCATAATGCTGCCCAATCTCCTCGGGTGTGAATTCCATTTGATCTGAATTTTCGAGGGATTTCTGTATCAGCGCGATGATGCAGTAATTGATTATGCCAATAAAGTCACCTTCGATTCCGTCTTCGATTTTTTGAAGACCTTTATCTTGGATACTTCGAATGCGTTGGGCTTTAATGAAAATCTGGTCAGTTAGGCTTGGCAAGCGTAAAATTCGCCATGATGTACCGTAATCTTTGTTCTTTTTATCGAACAAGGCTTTGCAGTATGCAATTACTTGGCGATATTCG
>JBEDFG010000090.1:0-5790 GCA_041175285.1 Bacteroidota bacterium
GATAGGAACACCGTATTTTTAGTATTGATGTTGTAATTTACTTTGGCTGTCAAATCATAAAAACTAAAAGCCGCATCCTTATTATTTCCAGTCAAAAAAGGCTTGGCTAAAATATCTATATAAGAACGACGCGCAGCCACAATAAAGGATGCTTTGTCCTTCACAATCGGTGCCTCAATGGATAAACGCGAAAATATAACACCAATACCACCGTTAACCTCTAATTTCTTAGCATTCCCTTCTTTCATTTTTACATCCAAAATGGATGAAGCACGTCCGCCATATTGAGAAGGAATTCCTCCTTTAAATAGCTTAACGTCTTTCACTGCATCCGGATTAAAAACGGAGAAAAAGCCAAATAGGTGAGATGAATTGTACACCGGAGCATCATCTAATAAAACCAAGTTTTGATCGACACCTCCACCGCGTACGTTGAAACCCGTCGCCCCTTCTCCTACGGTAGAAACACCTGGAAGTAATTGAATGGCACGAACTAGGTCAACTTCCCCTAACAGCGCAGGAATTTTACGGATTGTTTTGATATCGATTTTATTCACCGACATCTCTAGACTCTTCACATTTTCATCCACAGCTTTGGCAGTAACGCGAACCTCTTCTAATTGACTATTCTCCTCTTTTAACTCGATTGAGAGCGTCTGATTCTTACCTGAAAAACTGACTTTGCGTTCCGTTTTTATAAAACCTGCTGAGGAAAATACGAGCGTATATTCTCCAGGCGCAAGTGTTAAACTATAAAATCCATACGTGTTGGTGACATTTCCCACACGCAATTCTTTCACATAAACACTGGCTCCGATGATACCTTCACCACTCGATGCATCTTTAATATATCCACTCAACGTTGCTTTTTGGGCAAAAGAGGAGAATCCGAGAAACAATAAAACGAAAACTAAAAATTGGCGTGCCGACATACTTTTATTTAAACAACAAAGATAACGCCAAAAAGAGAGATTTGTTTAATTTGATGTTTTTCAAATTAAATCAGTAATATAATTCCGTTTTGTTTTTTAAATCAGATAATTTTGTAATTTGGTGCCACTAGCCAATAAACCAACCAATGGACCTGAAAATTTTCGGAAAAATTATACGTGAAAAAAGAAATAACCTCCACCTTAGACAGGAGGAATTGAGTGAAAAAAGTGGCGTAGCCATCAAAACAATCCATTCCATCGAACTTGGAAAAGGAAACCCAGCAATCAAAACGATTCTCCGCATATTTGAAACACTTGAACTCGACTTCATTGTCGTTTCAGCGAAAACAACTGCAAATCAATAAATTATGGAACAAGCCATTAGTTTCGAACGGGTACCAACCCACATTTTCGACGACTCAGAGAAAGCCTCAAAAGCGGTAGCCCATGAGATTGGATCACTGATCAGACAAAATAACCAGGACAAAAAACCGACAGTTCTTGGATTAGCCACAGGCTCATCTCCTAAAAAGGTCTATCAGGAATTAATACGCCTCCATAAGGAAGAAGGTTTGAGTTTCAAGAACGTTCACACATTCAATCTGGACGAATACTACCCGATGGAACCCGATTCTGTCCAAAGTTACACGCGCTTCATGAAGGAGCAACTCTTTGATCATGTTGACATACCGGTAACAAATTACCACATTCCAGATGGAACCCTTGCTTATGAAAAGATACCGGAGTTTTGTCGGGATTACGAAGATAAAATTGAAAAACTCGGTGGATTCGATTTCTATTTATTGGGAATTGGCCGGAATGGACACATTGGTTTCAATGAGCCTGGATCAATCATTAACTCAAAAACGCGCTTAATGACGCTCGACATCCTAACGAAAATCGATGCAGCGATTGACTTTGGAGGATTAGAAAAAGTGCCTAAAAAAGCGATCACGCTTGGGATTGATAAAATTATGCACGCCAAACGCATCGTTTTACTCGCCTGGGGTGAGCATAAAGCGGAAAGTGTTGCACGTGCCGTTGAAGGGCCTGTAACTTCAGACATCCCTGCTTCGTATTTACAGCAGCATCCGAACACAACCTTCGTTTTAGACGAAACCGCTGCGTCCCTATTAACGCGCATCAAAACTCCATGGGTCGTAGATTCCGTTACCTGGGATCGCAACATGATTAAAAAAGCGGTCACGCATCTTTCGCTTACGCTTAATAAGCCAGTTTTGAAACTGACAACGAAAGATTATAACGAACATGGCATGTCGGAATTACTGTCCCTATACGGTCAGTCGCATGACATCAACATCGAAGTATTCAATTACTTACAACATACCATCACGGGATGGCCAGGCGGAAAACCGAATGCAGACGATACCCATCGACCGGAACGCGCCTTCCCAGCACGCAAAAAGGTCATCATTTTTAGCCCCCACCCCGACGATGATATTATCTCGATGGGAGGAACTTTCCAACGTTTGCATGACCAAGGACATGACGTTCATGTTGTTTATCAAACATCCGGCAACATTGCCGTAGCGGACGATGAAGCATTACGTTTTGCTGAATTTGTGATTGACTTCAACGAAAAATTTGATAGCAGCAACGCGAAAGCGAATAAGATCTATAAAGAATCAGTTAAGTTCCTGAAAGGAAAGCGTGACTCCGAAGTAGACATTGAATCCGTTCGCGAAATCAAAGGGCTCATTCGCCAAGGTGAAGCTAAAAACACGTGTCGGTTCGTCGGCATTAAAAAAGAGAATGCCCATTTCTTAAATATGCCTTTCTATGAAACCGGAACCATTCGTAAAAAGCCATTGACCGAACCTGATATCCAATTAATCATGGATATTATTGAGGAGGTTCAGCCACATCAAATATACGCCGCTGGCGACCTAGCCGATCCACACGGAACCCACAAAGTATGTTTAGACGCAATTTTCGAGGCGATTACCCGCTTGAAACACCGTGAATACATGAAGAATTGCTGGGTTTGGTTGTACAAAGGAGCCTGGGCTGAATGGGATATCGATCAAATTGAAATGGCAGTCCCTATGTCACCCGACCAAGTTTTCAAGAAACGTATGGGTATTTTCAAACACCAATCTCAAAAGGATGGTGTCGTATTCCAAGGTGAAGATTCACGAGAATTTTGGCAACGTGCCGAAGAGCGCAACCGAGGCACAGCCGAATTGTATAATAAATTAGGCCTCGCTGAGTACGAGGCCATGGAGGCTTTTGTCCGCTGGCGCTTTTAATTAAGCCAGCGCCTCAAATAATATCTCGGCGGTATGCTTCGCGTGGCGTTGCGTACCGTCGTGAATTTGATGTCGGCAACTTGTTCCAGAAGCCACAATTTCGACCTCAGGCCCTTGCGCTCGTACCGTTGGGAACAACACTAATTCCCCGATTTGCATCGACAAATCATAGTGCTCCTTCTCATATCCAAAAGATCCTGCCATCCCGCAACATCCAGACGGAATCAACTGTACCTCAAAATTTTCAGGTAAAGACAAGGCTTTTTTTGCAGCCACCAATGAACTCATGGATTTTTGTTGGCAATGCCCATGCAGCTTCAACAAGCGTTTATCAGCTTTGAATAATTTTTTATCAATACGCTTCGCATCAGCTTCACGTGCTATAAATTCTTCTAATAAAAGTACATTTTTGCTTAGTTCCTGGGCTTTTGCCAACCACGCATCCGAAACTAAATCTGGATATTCATCTCTAAACGTTAAAATTGCCGATGGCTCAATACCCACTAATGGAATTTCTTCCGTCACGAATGATGACCACAATTCCACATTGGATTGAGCTAATTTGCGCGCCTCATCTAACATCCCTTTTGATAAGAACGAGCGACCCGAAATTGGATGCGCCATCGTACGAACTTCGTAGCCTAAAGCTTCTAACAAAAGCACCGCTTTTCGCCCCACTTCAGCATCATTATAGTTGGTGAATTCATCCACAAACAAATAAACGGCCTTCTTCGCATCCATGGATTTCCGCCCTTTCAACCAAGACCAAAGCGTTTGGTTGGCCAATAAAGGCATCGTGCGCTCCGGATGGAAGCCCACCAATCGATTCGATATACGGCGCAAAAATGGCGTACCCATCACTAGATTATAAAGTGCAGGTACATAGGAAGCGAAAGAAGAAATAGTGGCAAAATGACCGACTAACCAACTGCGCAACGGGGTGCCATTTTCTTTTTGGTACTGGTATAAAAATTCCATTTTCAGCTTGGCCACATCGACATTCGATGGGCATTCCGCTTTACAGCCTTTACATGCCAAACACAAATCCATTACCTCTTTAATCTCCTTGTGATTAAAGCGATTTGGCTGTGTAGAACGTGTCAAAAATTCACGAAGAATATTGGCACGTGCACGAGTTGTCTCCTTTTCATTTCGCGTAGCCATGAAAGAAGGACACATCGTACCGCCAGAAACAGGCGTTTTCCGACAATCACCTGATCCATTGCATTGCTCCGCATGCTGCAATACATCTTGATCTTTATATCTGAACGCTGTATGAAACTCATGGGTTTGTTGGCCCGCCTCATAGCGCAAAAATGTATCCATCGGTGGCGTATCCACAATCTTATTGGGATTGAAAATTCCCTTGGGATCCCACCAAGATTTTAGCTCGCGCATTAATTGGTAATTCGCCTCACCCACCATCCAAGGGATAAATTCACCACGTAATCGACCGTCCCCATGTTCCCCTGAAAGTGACCCTTGATATTTTTTCACTAAGCGCGCAATCTCTTCCGCGATATGGCGAAATTGTTTGTGGCCTTCTTCTGTCTTTAAATTGATAATCGGGCGCAAGTGTAATTCCCCCGAACCCGCGTGGGCATAGTGCACACAGTAAAGATTATTAGCCGCTAATATCTCGTTAAATTCAGCAATAAAAGCGGGTAAATCGTTGACGTCTACCGCCGTATCTTCAATAACAGCCACGGCTTTTTCGTCACCTGGAAGATTAGAAAGTAAGCCTAAACCTGCCTTACGTAAATCCCAAACCTTCTTCACGTCACCTCCGGTCACATATGGAAAATAATATCCCAAGTCTGCCGCACGCATCGCTTTCTCAACTTCTTGCGCTTGTTTCGCTAAACTCTCAGCATCATCGGCACGTAGTTCAACAACTAATATGGCCCCGGGATCTCCCTCAATAAAGAACCGATTTTGACTTTGTTCGGCATTGGCCTTGGTACATTCTAAGATATAATGATCCATCAACTCTGACGCTGAAGGATTGAATTTCAATGCAATCAAGTTGGCCCGCAACGCCTCATCAATCGTATTAAAATGCGCACAAACCAATCCCAAATGGGCAGGAGGCAAAGCATCTACATGCAGTTTAATGCGTGTCGCAAAACACAGCGTACCCTCTGAACCTGCTAATAAATTACAAAAATTGAACGCAGGTTTATCTGCAATAAATGCATTGGAATTCAACAACATATCCACGGCATAACCCGTATTACGTCGTTTAATACTTGGCTTTGGAAATTCGGATTGAATATTTTGCTGATTCGTTGGATTACTTAAAGCATCCAACGTATGCGTATAAATCGAATGCAGTCTACTTCCTGCTGGCAATTTCTTTACTGTTTCAAACGGATCTTCATCACGGGTAGATCCATACACGACTGAATTAGAACCGCAGGAGTTATTCCCAACCATCCCACCAATCATGGCACGATTGGCAGTTGAAGTCTCAGGGCCAAAAAATAAGCCGTGCTTTTTCAACTCCACGTTCAATACATCACGCACAACACCTGGCTCAACCCAAACATAAGATTCCTCTTTGTTTACTTCCAGAATGCGATTGAAAA
>JBEDFG010000091.1:0-5540 GCA_041175285.1 Bacteroidota bacterium
GAAAGAACTTTTGACTTTCACATAAAACAATTTCTCATGGCTTTACCACAACTAGATAATGATTCGATTCAGGTAGATTCTACCGAAAAGGCCAATTACACGATACCGTTAATTTTAGTAACAAGTTTATTCTTTTTATGGGGATTAGCGAATAGTTTAAATGGAACCCTAGTTAAGCAATTTCAAACCGCATTAGACTTACAACGTTGGCAAGCAAACATCGTGGAAACAGCCTTTTATGCCGGATATTTTGTCATGGCATTACCAGCTGGTGTTGTCATGCGCAAGTATGGTTATAAAATGGGAATCTTATTCGGATTGATCTTATATGCAGCAGGTGCCTTTTTATTTTATCCAGCGGCTGATGTACGTTCATATTCCTTTTTTCTAGTGGCTTTATTTATGATTGCCAGTGGAATTGCATTCTTAGAAACAGCAGCGAATTTATATGTTACCGTTTTAGGAGATCCTGCCAAAGGTGATTACCGATTGAATTTTGCACAATCCTTTAATGGCATGAGTATTATATTAGGCCCCGTTATTGGAGGCTTTTTCATCTTCTCCGATAAAGAGTATAGTAGTGAAGCTTTAGCTGCCATGCCTTTAGCTGAATCAGAAGCCATACGTTCTGCTCATGCAGCTTCAGTACAAACACCCTATCTATTGATCGGTTGTGTCGTCGCATTTGTGGCCATTTTGTTTGCTATTACTAAAATGCCTGAATTGAAATCGGCTGAACAAAAAGAATCGAATGTAACCATCAAGCAACTTTTAAAACATAAACATCTTTTGTTAGGCATCATTGCACAATTTTTAAACGTTGGAGCTCAAGTTACCTTGTGGGGAAATTTTGTCGATATAAAATTGGATTACGCGCCTGAAACAAACTTATGGATTGTGGAGAAAATCTATCAAATCACAACAGATATGTCGGCCACGCAAATGGCGAGTTTTCATGCATCTTTTGCCTTTATTTTATTCTTAATTGGTCGCTTTTTAGGAACATTTTTAATGGGCAAATTTAAGTCTAACCAAATACTTGGAATTTATGCCATTGGAGCGGTTGTGTCATTAATCGTTGCTATGATGGGTGGTGGAATAATCGCAGTAGTTGCGTTAATGATGGTTTATTTTTGCCAATCAATCATGTTCCCGACGATATTTGCACTCTCTTGCAAAAATCTAGGAGAAGGCTCAAAACTAGCATCATCTTTAATTATCATGTCGATCGTTGGTGGATCTATTGTTCCTCCATTCGCAGCATCATTATTTAAAATTAATACCAATATGGCCTTAGCAATCCCATTAATTTGCTTTAGCTACATCGTATTCTTTGCATATAAAGGATCAAGAATTGCCACAAATGAATAAATATATTTTAATCTTAGATCTAGTGGATGAAGAATCATCGATTAAGCAATATGAAGCTTATCATGAGCGAATTCCTACAGAAATAGAACAGAGTATCCGAGAAGCTGGAATCACTTCCATGGAAATTTACCGATATGCCAATCGACTTGTCATGGAAATGATAACGGATAATTCTTTTTCTTTTGAAGCCAAAGCAAAAGCTGATCAGGAAAATGAAAAAGTTCAAGCTTGGGAGAATTTAATGAATCAATTTCAGTCACGTATCCCTGGATCTAAACCCCATGAAAAATGGGTATTAACCAATCGTATTTTTAGCCTAAATTAATATTATGTCGCGTACTTATTTACAAATTAATTCATCTGATAATTTACTTGTAGCCTTACAAGATCTTAAAAAAGGAACTGTAGTTAATCATGAAGGCAATGAAATTACCTTACAAGATGATATCGCAGCCAAACACAAGTTCACAACTGAAGCTATTGCTAAAGATGGGAATGCCTATATGTACGGTGTACTTGTAGGACATGCAAGCCAAGATATCCCCAAAGGTGGTTTAATCCATACGTTTAACCTACATCATGCCTCACAAGATTTTGCAGGGAAACAAAAAGAGTACACCTGGACGAGTCCAGATGTTAGTAAATTCAAAAACAGAACTTTTAATGGTTATCATCGTGCAGATGGACAAGTAGGTACTCAAAACTATTGGTTGGTTATCCCTTTAGTTTTCTGTGAAAACCGAAACATAGAATTGCTTAAAAATGCTTTTATTCAAGGATTAGGGTTTCAAAAAAATGATTCAGTGACTGAGCAAGTGATTCACTTGCGTAAGCAATTTGAAGCAGGTAAAACCTTATCATTAGGTTCAAGTTCGAATGAAGCCATTATTGCCAAAAGCCCACTTTTTCCGAATGTTGATGGAATTAAATTTCTAACTCATGAGAGCGGTTGTGGAGAGAACAAAGATGATTCTGAAAATCTATGTTCATTATTAGCTGGTTATTGTGTTAATCCAAATGTAGGCGGAATTAGTATATTAAGTTTAGGATGCCAACATTCTCAAATTGAAGTATTCAAACAGCGTTTACAAGCCAAAGACTCCAATTTCCAAAAGCCTATTCATTTTTTTGAACAACAACAAGATGAAGGAAGCGGCGTAGAAAACCTACTGAATGACGTCATAATTAAAACCTTCGAAGGTTTAATTGAAATCAATAAAATTGAACGTAAACCTGCACCATTATCTGCCTTGCGCTTAGGTGTTAAATGTGGAGGGTCAGATGGATTCTCCGGTATTTCCGCAAACCCTGCCATCGGTCATACGGCCGACTTGCTAGTAGGCCTAGGAGGTACCGTCATGATTGCTGAATTTCCAGAGTTGTGTGGTGTCGAACAAGAATTACAAAATCGTTCAGTAACGACAGAAGTAGCTGATAATTTTGGAAAAATGATGCGCGAATATGCAAAACGTGCTGCCGCAGTAGGAGCGGGCTTCGACATGAATCCATCTCCAGGAAATATTAAAGATGGTTTAATCACAGATGCCATTAAATCAGCAGGTGCTGCTAAAAAAGCAGGATCTTCCCCGATCGTTGACGCGTTAGGTTATGGCCAATATGCCACTCAAAAAGGTCTTAATTTAGTTTGCACACCAGGAAACGATGTGCTTGCAACAACGGGAATGGCTGGCGCAGGAGCAACAGTACAATTATTTACGACAGGATTGGGAACGCCAACAGGCAATCCGATAAGTCCAATGGTCAAAATATCTACGAATACGCGACTGGCTGAAAAATTACCTGAAATCATTGATATAGATTGTGGCCCAATCATTCGCGGCGAAAAATCAGTTGAAGAAATGGGTGAAGAAGTATTGGAGTACGTAATTAAACTGGCTTCAGGAGAGATTACTACGAAAGCAATGGATTTGGGACAAGATGACTTTATGTTCTGGAGAAGAGGGGTATCTCTTTAGACGTTAGACATTAGACGTTAGACGTTAGACGTTGGCAGAGGTGAGAGGTGAGAGGTGAGAGGTGAGAGGTGAGAGGTGAGAGGTAAGAGGTAAGAGGAAATTAATAATTTACTAGTGACTGGGGACTCGGGACTAGTAACTAAATAAATAAACGATGCTATTTTCATTAAAAGGAAAAAAAGTAGTGGTAACGGGAGGATGTTCGGGTATCGGTAAATCGATTGCTTTAACATTTATGCAACAAGGTGCGGAAGTACACGTAATTGATTTACATGAATCTACGGAACCTCTACCATCTAAAATCCATTTTCATCAAGCCGACATTACAGACCTTGAAGTAGTAGAACAAATCGCCACGCGTTTAACTTCCATAGACATTTTAGTTAATAATGCAGGAATTCCACAGATTGGTAATTTAGAAAAAACGAGCCCTGCGGACTTCCAACGGATTTTTGATGTCAATGTAAAAGGCGCATATCATTGTATGTACGCCTTTATACCCAATATGGTTAAACAAAAATCCGGAGTCATTTTAAATATGGCATCCGTAGCAGCCTCAGTAGGAATTCCGGACCGTTTTGGATATTCCATGACCAAAGGTGCCATCAAATCAATGACGCAATCCGTAGCTAAAGATTATATTAATCAAGGTATTCGTTGCAATTGCATTTCTCCAGGACGTGTTCATACACCGTTTGTTGATGGATTTATCGCCAAAAACTACCCAGATAATCAAGCAGAAATGTTTGAAAAATTATCAAAAACACAACCATTAGGCCGAATGGCAAAACCCGATGAAATTGCCAATTTAGCCTTATATTTATGTTCTGATGAAGCCGCATTCATTACAGGATGTGATTACCCAATCGACGGTGGATTCATTTATCTAAACAATTAAAACCTATGAAAACTAAAATTTTAAGCATCATTTGTTTACTCAGCATGAGCCTTAGCTCATACAAAACATTAGAAAATCCTACACGCATCGTATTTTTTGGTGACTCAATCACACAAGCTGGAGTAGGTAAAACTGGTTACATTACCAAAATGGCAGAAATGCTAGGCACACAAGGTCTTGCCAGTAAATATGAACTAATCGGAGCGGGTATAGGAGGAAATAAAATCTATGATTTATATCTACGTCACGAAGATGATGTCATTGCTAAGAAACCAAACATTGTTATCATTTACGTAGGAATTAATGACGTTTGGCATAAGACATCATCTCGTACAGGAACGGATGCAGACAAATTTGAAAGGTTCTACAATGCTTTAATTAAGCGACTGCAAAAATCTAATATTCAGGTAGTTATCTGCACACCAACTGTCATTGGAGAGAAGTTTGATGCGACCAATGAGAATGACGGTGACCTTAATGCTTATTCAAATATCATTCGTAAAATTGCCACGGACAATCAGTGTAAATTAATTGATTTACGTAAGGCATTTTTGAGCTACGAAGAGAAAAACAACATTGAAAATAAGGCATCAGGCATTTTAACAACTGATCGCGTACATCTAAATGAGACTGGTAATCAGTTCTTAGCTGAAACCATGTGGGAAACAATCAAAAATTTATAGTCAATGCAACTAGTAAGAATAGGAGATTTTGAGAATGAAAAACCTGCGATCTTGGTCGACGGTAAATATTTAGATGTTTCAGAACATGTTCAAGATTATAACGAAGCATTTTTTGCAGCAGATGGATTATCTAAATTAGCGCATATTCTTGCTACGATAGACTTACCTGAAATAAAGGAACCTAAGCGCATTGGCTCATGTGTGGCTCGTCCGTCCAAAATTATTTGCGTTGGATTAAACTATGCAGATCACGCACGAGAAACGGGCGCCGATATTCCATCCGAACCTATTCTATTTTTTAAATCTACTACCGCTTTATGCGGTCCATTCGATCAAGTTGTTATTCCTAAGGGGTCTACAAAAACGGATTGGGAAGTAGAATTAGCTATTGTAATTGGCAAAAAAGCCCAATATGTATCTGAATCAGAAGCGTATGACTATGTTGCCGGTTATTGCCTGCACAATGATTATTCAGAAAGAGAATACCAATTAGAACGAGGTGGTAACTGGTCAAAAGGAAAGGGATGTGACACATTTGCTCCTTTAGGACCTACATTAGTAACGAAGGATGAAATTAAAGATGTCCATAATTTATCTATGTGGCTCGATGTG
>JBEDFG010000092.1:0-5513 GCA_041175285.1 Bacteroidota bacterium
TTATCCAAAATAGGGAATTGGTCGACACCTACTTGACCTCCAAACCGCAAACCATGGCCTCTACCCCATTCAACCGCGTATGACCCCACAGCAGCTAAACCCAAATTAGCCGCCAATCCCCCTCGAGGTATCAAATATGATTGATCGGTATTGTAAGCTAAAAAACCAATCCCTCCTTTTCCTTGGGCAACAGGCATATCGAAACTGAAATATTGTTGGGAAGAACCTCCTAAATTTTGCTGAAAAAGTGGCTTTTTGCGATAAATACCGGTTATTGATGCCACACCCCTTTGGCCCGCTTCCGCTGGATTAATACCCATGGGAATGAATGGATAGACCATACGCAAGGATTCTTGTTGGCCTAACGCCACCTGCACCACCAACAAAAGAAAAATAACTTTTTTCATAAAATCTGACAATATGACATTTCCAATTGCCTTGGAATATCATTTGATAACTAGCGGTTCAAATTTATGATTTTTAATCTCAATTAAACATGAAAGAAACAGGTAACATCTCCATTCACACCGAGAATATTTTTCCCATTATCAAAAAATTTCTCTATTCGGACCACGAGATTTTCCTTCGTGAGTTGGTATCCAATGCAGTAGACGCCACCCAAAAAATCAAACGCTTGAGTTCAATTGGTGAATTCAACGGCGAATTGGGTGATTTAAAAGTTCAAGTTAGCTTCGACAAAGACAAAAAAACGATCACGATTTCAGATAATGGAATCGGGATGACGGCCGAAGAAATCAAGAAATACATCAATCAAATTGCCTTTTCTGGCGCCACTGAATTTGTAGAAAAATACAAAGATCAGGGTGATGACAAAGGCATCATCGGTCATTTTGGCTTAGGATTCTATTCTGCCTTTATGGTAGCCAAAGAAGTAGAAATCATTTCTAAATCGTATCAAGATGGTTCCGAGGCGGCTCGTTGGATTTGCGACGGTTCCACCGAATACTCCATCGCATCTGCAAAAAAGAAAACGCGCGGAACAGATATCATTCTGCACATTGCAGAAGATTCAGAAGATTTTTTAGAAGAGTACCGTTTGAAATCGATCTTAGAAAAGTATGGTAAATTCTTACCGATGCCGATCGAGTTTCAGGAAAAGATCATCAACAATCCAAGTCCTATTTGGACCAAATCACCTTCTGATTTAACCGATGAGGATTACTTACAATTCTACGATGAATTGTACCCGATGCAAGAGAAGCCCTTATTTTGGATTCACTTGAACGTAGACTATCCATTTAACTTAACCGGTATTTTGTACTTCCCGAAAGTGAAGAACGAGATGCAATTGCAACGGGAGAAGATTCAGTTGTATAGCCGACAAGTATTCATCACTGACGAGGTGAAAGACATCGTTCCTGAATTCTTGATGTTGTTACATGGGGTCATCGACTCACCTGATATCCCGTTGAACGTATCGCGTTCATTTTTGCAAGCGGATTCGAATGTGAAGAAAATTAACTCGTACATCACGAAGAAGGTAGCTGATAAGTTGGCCGAATTATTCAAAGCTGACCGTGCTGCGTTCGAAGAGAAATTTGCTAACATTGGCTTATTTATCAAATACGGCATGATTTCTGACGAGAAATTCATGGAGAAAGCTAAGGATTTCTGTTTGGTACAAGATACCGCAGGCAAGTATTTCACGCTGGATGAATATGCCGAGGAGGTACAAGCAGCGCAGACCGACAAAGACGGCAACAAAGTGTATTTATATACCACGGATGAGCAACAACAAGATACCTTTATTCAATCCGCCAAACAAAAAGGTTATTCCGTTATCCGTCTAGATTCGTTGATCGACAGCCACTTCATTCAAGCGATGGAGGCCAAATTAGAAAAAACACAGTGGAAACGCGTGGATGCAGACCGCATCGAGAAATTGATCGATACCGGTATAAATCTAGAGGCGATCTTGAGCGATACGCAAAAAGAGTCGGTCAAAAAAGTATTTGAAGAGACTTTGAATGACAAGCAAAAAGTGGTTTCGGTGGAAGCCATGTCACCGGATGAATTGCCTGCTATTGTTACGCAAAATGAATTCATGCGCCGTATGAGTGAAATGTCGAAGAATGGTGGTGGCGGTATGGGGATGTTTGGCGCGATGCCTACAACCTATAACATCACGGTGAATGCAAATCACCCGTTGATCAGCAAATTAGCTGAGCTAACTTCGGAGGAGGAGCAAAAGGAATTGGCGAAGCAAATTTCAGATTTAGCACTCTTGTCGCAGAATTTGTTGACGGGTGCTGATTTAACAGCGTTTATTAAGCGTACAATCGCCAAGCAATAATGATAGACGTTAGACACTGGACGTTAGACGTTAGAATAATTTTACGTCTAGAGTCTGACGTCTAAAGTCTAAAGTCTAATTAAAATGTAGAGACGCGATACCTCGCGTCTAATTAAAAAAGACGCAAAGTATTGCGTCTCTACCATTAAAAAATCCCAGGTCTTTCAACCTGGGATTTTTTAATTAAATACCCTTACGAACGATGAGTTTCTTGGTGGCGACGGATCGACCATCGATCGACAATTGATACATATACATGCCACTATTAAAATCACGCATCGGTATGCGCATGGAACGCTGATCTCGTTCTAACGTGATTTCCTTTATTTCTTGACCTAAAATATTGTAGAAGGTAAGTTTAACATCTTGCACACCCGAATTGATTTGAAAATCAATTTCCGCATAATCAACGGCTGGGTTAGGATACAAATGAGATACTTGAACACGATCATTTACAAATAAATAATTCTCACCTGATTTCGAAACTTGCGCTTGTGCGGGCTTTGAAGCAGTCAGAAGACCTAGCACAAGTAATCCCAGCAATAAAAAGCGTTTGTTCATCATTAACATTCAAAATCCTGAAACGAAAATAGGGAGACTTTATTGTAAGTCAAGACACGAAAAGGCCAAAGAGCCAATTCCAAGGACAAAAGGCCAAATTTTAAGGTTTTTTAACAACACGCACCCGATCCAAGACCATCGGTAACGTAATAATTTCCTTCGATCGCCAATTGAATCCATCCAAATACTCGAGCTCCTCTTTCCATTCCTTAGGTGGTGCAAATTTGGCTTCAGGCTTGGTGATGAAAGCAATTCGCTTCACCTTATTTTCATCGAAAAATAAATTCATCCGACTGCATTCCACGCGATTCAATCCCGTTGTGACTTGCTTATCATCCATAACGTAATAGACACTTTCTCCATTCCCATCCACTTGCACGCGCTTCAACTTAGAATCATCCGCAAAAAATACCCAGACTTTTCGACCTTTAATTTGGTTGTAATGGGCAACGGAATCTTTGGTAATGATAAATGAATGTCCTCGCAAACGCATCTCGCGAAGCTTTTGATTCGTCATAAACAAAGACATGGAGTCCGCTTGCATCTGTGAACCATTGGCCCACAAAATCGGCTTTTGATAAAAATGAATGGTTGAATCCTTGACATCATATCCCAGGGAATCGCATTTCCCTGAGAGATCTGACTTGTAAATCAATACGTTCTTATACGCGAATAATTTCCGAATCGAATCCTTCTGAATACTAATTGAAACCAAGGTGTCAGCCGTCAAATACAAGGTATCCTTCTCCAACATATTCTTCATAAGCGCATGGCCATATACGCGCGTCACACCCGTTTTACCCGCATAACGTCCATGATCACCCGTCAACACCACCTTTTCTTTTTGACTTAAAAACTCCACTTTTCCACGTGCTACCCCAATCTGAGTCGGACTGTCATAAAAAAGCGTATCAGCCGATAAAATATATTCAGCCGTACGAGCCGTAGACCTACCCGTAAAATTGGAGACTTTGGTTTGCGTATTATAAAAACCGGCCGTCGTTAACACCGTGTCCTTTTTCGTAATGATCTCCGTAGGACAAATGAAAAAAGCCTCCTTCGAAGCCGTGTTGTAGCGTAATGAATCCGCACGAACAGCACTGCCATCTTTGTCTACAACCTTCACTTTCTCCTTAAAAAGAAAGTTTTTGGTGACTGTATTATAGAAGCCTTTACGACTTGTCAAAGTCGATTTTTTATCAATAATCTTCGCTCCTGTATGGTAAATCGCCATGCGGGAATTCAAGTCGTAATCCAATTTATTGGTAGACATAACGATTGTATGATCATCTAATTTCACCCGACCAGTCATAAAGGCTTGTCGGCTATCACCATTATAAATCGCCGTATCGCCATTAATTGTCACCGTATCCGCTTGAATAATTCGGACATGGCCATAAGCCTCAACATTGTTCGTGGTACTATTCAAAACCGCTTGATCACAACTCAATAAAGTCGTTCCTTGACGCAATTGCACATGGCCGATTAAGGTTTTACGCATGATCAGGTCCTGCTGAATTCCGTTCAAACTATCAGCCCGAATGACTTCCAATTGACTTTGCGCCTGCATGATTGCAGGGAACATCAATAAGAAAAGCAGGAATAATCGGTATCTTTGCTGCATAGTAAAGTTTGAACGCGCAATTTACCAATTTTATGCTGGAAGATTTCATCCAATTTATCCAAAAAGAGAATTTATTTACACCCGAAGATAAAATCCTAGTGGCCGTCAGTGGCGGGATTGATTCCGTGGTTTTGGCTAAATTATTTGCGCAGGCCAAATTTAAATTTGGTATCGCTCACGTCAATTTCAGCTTGCGTGGCGAAGAGTCAATTGCAGATGAAGTATTCGTTAAAAAGTTTGCCAAAACACTAAAAGCCCCCTATCATTCCATTGTTTTTGATACGAAGGCTTTTGCTGAAAAGGAAAAGATTTCAACCCAAATGGCCGCCCGTTTATTGCGTTACAATTGGTTCGAAGAAATTAGACAGCAGGAAGGATATGCCTACATCGCCACGGCGCACCATCTGATGGATAGCGCTGAAACGGTTTTAATAAATTTAACCCGAGGCAGCGGATTGGCAGGTTTTCATGGCATACCCCTCAAAAACGGACATGTAATTAGGCCGTTGGCATTTGCGTCACAAGTGCAAATCTATGACATGGTTGTTGAGAATCGAATGGCCTGGCGAGAGGATTCGTCCAACGAGTCTACGAAATACCAGCGGAATTTCATTCGACATGAAATCGTTCCTAAGTTTCAGGAAATGAATCCAGCATTTGACCAAACATTAGCACAAACAAGTGCGCGTATTCGTGCGGTGGAAGATTGGATTAGCGATGAATTTGAGGCTTGGAAAACGGCTAATTGCACCACGGACACATCCAATAATCAATTCGTCAAACTAGCCGAATTAACTTCCAAAGAAAAAGTCATGCAGCAACGCTGGTTGCAAGGCTTGCATTTTCATTCGGATCAAATTGAACAAATAATTCAGCATCCTGCCGACAAAGTGGGCAAGATTTTTGAATCGCCATTATATACCTTAAATATCGACCGAGCGCAATGGGTAATTACACCTAAAGACCAATCGGAATTTAAGCCAATTCTTATTCAAGAAGAAGACGAAGATATCC
>JBEDFG010000093.1:0-5763 GCA_041175285.1 Bacteroidota bacterium
TAAAATACCTAACCACTAATAGTCTTAAATATTGTTAGATTTTCAAATCTTAAATGAGCTAAACCAAAAATAAGAATATTTTCCCAAAGAATAATTTTTAGCTGATTGAAATTCTTTATTTTTGGAATAAGCTAATCTATTTCATGTCCTCAAGTTCCTCTCAAGTTAAACACAACAGAAACCTATTTTCAATCGGTTTAATCTGCTTTATCTTATTTAATCAATGTAATCAGGCACCTGATCGCAACGAAAATTCAAATGCCGAAGGTACAGCTCAAAGTAAATCACAAACCTTTTGGAATTCCGCCTCAACCACGTTAAAAAAAATAACCCTACTTAGCTCCGTAAATGAAAAAATAGAATTGTCGGAAACACAACCTGAAAATGGAAAATCCTATTCTCTTTATTTGGATAATAGTGATTTAAATTTTGTAGATATCGTTTATAATACGAACAAAGAAAACCAGATTATTCAAATCGTATTTGACATCTACGTAGAGGATAAATTAGAATCAAATAAGCTATTAAATGAATTTGATGCATACTTTGAACTAAAGTATGGACCAAAGAAATCAAAAGGCAAAACTTACCTATGGGAAGCAAAAAATAAAACCCGGGTTCAAATGGAAGACGTTAGTACTTCCAAAGATCCGGGTATTAAATTAATCTATTCTTTAAATAACTAGACTTTCCAAATCCAGCCACGTGAATCTGGAATTTCACCTAATCTTATTTGATTTATTTCGGTATAAACCCTAGCTGAAAAATCGTCTGATTTACGCTCAGGCAATTGATAGTCAACTCCCTCAAAACCGATGGTTGCAATAGGGGCAATTACAGCTGCTGTCCCTGCGCCAAATGCTTCCGTAACGGAACCACTTTGAATTCCCTCAATTAATTCTTTGATAGAAAGAGGACGTTCTTGAACATCCATCCCCCAGTCTTTTGCTATCTGTAATACGGATTTACGTGTTACGCCATCTAATATGGTATCACCCGTTGGTGCTGTCACTAAACTACCATTTACCACAAACATCAAATTCATTGTTCCCGCTTCCTCTACATATTGATGAGTCGCCGCATCAGTCCAAATGATTTGATCATAGCCATCTTTAATTGCATTCTGGGTTGGAAACAAGGAACCACCATAATTACCTGCATTTTTCGCAAAGCCTACGCCACCTTTCGCAGCACGAATGAATTCAGTTTCCACACGCACACGTAGTGGTTTAGAATAGTATGAACCGACTGGGCAATTAAAAATAATAAACTTATACGTTGTTGAAGGTGTCACACCTACATACTCATCTGTTGCAAACATAAACGGACGTATGTAAAGCGAGCATCCTTCTTTCGCTGGTACCCAAGCTTGGTCTAATTTTAATAATGTGCGCAAACCGTCCAAAAATATTTCTTTAGGTACCTCAGGCATGCACATGCGCGTAGCTGATTTATTAAATCGCTTCATGTTTTCTTCTGGACGGAAGACCTGAATATCACCCGAAACGGAACGATAACCCTTCATTCCCTCGAAAATAGCTTGTCCATAATGTAAAGACATCATAGCAGGTTGATATTCTAAAGGACCGTAAGGCTGAATCGTGACACTTTGCCAAGCACCATTAGCATATTCAGCGACCAACATATGGTCAGCAAAACTGCGGCCGAAGGCTAAATGGTCAAAATCGACTTGGTCAATTCGAGAACTTGGAGTGGGTTGAATGTGGATTTGCATACGTTTTATTATTTATTTACCTGAATTCCATGGAATTTCAGGTATACCTAGGCTATGATGTAAAAAACGGCACATCATAAATAAGTAATCAGACAATCGATTAATATAAGCTATCGCAATTTCATACGCTTGATGGTCGGTGGCTTGAACCCAGCGAATTAGACTACGTTCTGCGCGCCGACAAACTGTCCGAGCAATTTGAGCTGTTGCGATACTTTCATGACCTCCAGGAAGAATAAAAAAGCGCATAGGACTTAATTGGGCATCCATTTCGTCAATATTTTCTTCCAAAGAAACAATATCTTTCAAGGATATTAGCTCCATATTCCCTAATGCTTGGGCGGAATCACTTGCCACATGTGCTCCTAAAACAAACAAGCTTGATTGAATCGATTGTAGTTTTTGCGCCAATTCTGGTGCTACCCGACAAATCAATAATCCAATATGACAATTGAGTTCATCAATATCACCAATGGCTTCTAAACGAAAATCAGACTTGGGAATTCCTTGCCCATCTGCTAATCGTGTAAAACCTTTATCTCCTTGTTTTGTGTAGATTTTCATATGAATAACAAAAATAGTTTTTTCAGCCTTGAATCCAAAAGAATGCAAGTAATTATCAAATACGGCGAAAGATTAGGGTCTTAAGTTTTTCAAAACTAATTTTGTAGACTTTTTCAACGATATGTCGATAGATAAATTTATTTCCCGAGTTTGGCGTGTATTATCCATGATCGCATTTGGCATCAGCCTACTCTTCGTATACCGAGGATTACCAGATCCTACTGCGGTGCATTTTGGAGAAACAGGCCGTGGAGATGGTTTTCTTCCCAAAGAAGAGATCTTCTACTTAACAGCAGCAGTCGTTACAATTCTAAATGTTTTGGGTTTATTATTGATAAAAAGCATTGAAAAAATCCCCACTAACCTATTCGGTAAAGCCTTGAAAGCATTCGCTTCGAAAGGAAATTTAATTATACAGCAAACCTGCGTTCATTGGTTGCATTTTTTATTGGCACTCATTAATACGTATTTAATTCTGGTTTTTCGAGTATTGTTATTACTAAATGACGAACGGACTAATCAAGCTGATTACAGTTATTTACCTAAGGTGGGAGTTGCGTTATTTATAGCCTGGTTAATTTATTTACCAGCTAGACTTTGGATCTATCCCAATTTTATTGACGAGGAGCTATGATCCAAAATATGCCCGATATATCAATTCAGGCGTTTGATTATCAATTACCAGATTCCCAAATTGCTTTTTTTCCCACGGACCAGCGTGACGACTCTCGTTTGTTGGCCTACAAGTCGCAGGAAATCAATCATACCCGATTTAAGCAATTACCTGACTTGTTACCTGAAAATAGCTTATTAATTTGCAATAACACGAAGGTCATTCCTGCTAGAATTTATATTCAAAAATCCACTGGCACGATGATTGAAATATTTCTACTTAAACCCGTAGCAAACCATTTGGCTACTCAACTTGTCATGGATCAGCAAGGTGAATGTCAATGGGAATGTTTAATTGGAAATAAGAAACGATGGAAACTGGGAGAAATATTATCAAAAGATATTATAATCCAAGACGAATCTATTTCATTAACATTTGAATGGATTGACCGCGATAACAACCAAATTCATATTTCTTGGGGAGGTGGTTATTCTTTTGCAGAAATATTAGATGTGATTGGCCAGATGCCTTTACCTCCTTACATGGAGCGGGAAACTGAAATTTCTGATCAAGATCGCTATCAAACCATTTTTTCAAATGTGTTAGGCGCTGTAGCTGCACCTACAGCCAGCCTTCACTTTACTCCTGCCTTATTTGATGCTTTACATAAAAAAGGAATCAACGAATGTTATTTGACATTGCATGTTGGCGCAGGCACATTTCTACCAGTAAAAGATGGTGAAATCAGAAATCATCCCATGCATCGGGAGCAACTGATATTCACGAAAGACTTTATACACCAAATTTTGAAACATAAAGGTTCATTTGTTCCTGTGGGAACAACTGCCTTGCGTGGATTAGAAAGTCTTTATTGGTCAGGTGTTTGGTTGATTGAAAGAAACGAGATTCCAGAAACTGGTTTAATTATTCCCAAAGAGTTTGCCTATCAAACAAGAAAAGAAATTTCAAACGAAGAATCTTTGGAGGCGCTAATTTCTTATTTGGAAGCTACTAATCAGGAAGCTTGGGTTGCTCAAACAGAGTTATTGATCATGCCAACTTATCAATTCCATTTCTGTGATGCCCTGATCACCAATTTCCACCAACCAAAATCTACTTTATTGGTTCTAGTTTCTGCCTTAATTGGTGATGCTTGGAAGTCTATTTACAAAGAGGCTATTCAAAATCAATATCGATTTTTAAGTTATGGCGATGCATGTTTGTTTTTCAAACATCAGCAATAATTCCATGTGAATTACTAAATTTGTGGCCCAAGATTTTAGACGTTAAATAGTAATATTTATTAACCCTGAGCTTAAACCTAGGGTTGTAAAACATAGAAAGATGAATTTCATTGAAGAATTGCGCTGGAGAGGTATGTTACAGGATATGATTCCTGGATTAGAAGATCAATTAGCCAAAGAAATGACGGTGGCTTATATTGGTTTTGACCCGACTGCCCCTAGTTTACATATCGGTAATTTGGCTGCAATTATGTTGTTGAAGCATTTTCAGTTGTGTGGACATAAACCGATTGCTCTTGTAGGAGGTGCCACTGGAATGATTGGTGATCCTTCGGGTAAAGCAGCTGAACGTGATTTCTTATCTGAAGATACGTTGCGCATAAATCAAGTTGGAATTCAGAAACAACTTGAAAAATTCTTAGAATTTCATGCAGGAGCAAATTCGGCAGAAGTAGTTAATAATTACGATTGGTTTAAGGAATTTAGCTTTCTAGGATTCTTGCGTGAGGCAGGAAAGTTTTTAACGGTAAATTACATGATGTCTAAAGACTCTGTAAAGAAGCGTTTAGAGACGGGTATATCATTTACAGAATTCTCTTATCAATTATTACAGGGTTACGATTTTTATCATTTATATAAGCATAAGAATGTTCGCCTTCAAATGGGTGGTTCGGATCAGTGGGGTAATATCACTACAGGAACGGAAATTATTCGTCGGAAAGAGGGGCATGATGAAGATGCGACAGAGCGAGCAGCCTTTGCATTAACGACACCATTGGTTACGAAAGCAGATGGTACCAAATTTGGAAAATCAGAATCGGGTAATGTGTGGTTAGATCCGGAGAAAACGAGTCCTTATGCATTTTATCAGTTTTGGCTGAACGCTGCGGATGCGGATGTCCCACGTTTGATACGTGTATTTACTTTATATACGAAAGATCAAATAGAGGAATTTGAAAAGCAGCATGCGGAGGCTCCACATTTACGTATTCTACAAAAAGCAGTTGCGAAAGAAGTTACCACCCGCGTTCATGGAGCAGAAATATGTACATTAGTAATTGAAGCTTCTGCCCTATTGTTTTCTAAAGATGCCGTGGAATTAATTGCTGGTGCATCGGATGCTTTGTTGGCACAACTACCTATCCATGAGGTTTCGGGAGACTTATTGGCTGAATGCAAGAACTTAACTGATTTAATCAGTGTGGGAACGGATAATTTAATTTTTCCTTCCAAGGGTGAAGCACGTAAAGCCATTCAAAATAATGCGATTAGTATCAATAAAATAAAAGTAACTGATCCTAACGCAGAACTTAATTTTGAGAAAATTCGTGGCAAATACTTATTAGTAGGGAATGGTAAACAGAAAAATTACATTTTATCCTTCAAATAGTTCAGTATAATACAGCTAGAATAAAAAAAGTTAAAAATTTTAAGTAGGGCTGTTGGTATATTTAAATTATTCCTACATCTTTGCACTCCCAATCGCTAGGAAAAAGTTCTTAGCGCATAGACTGAGAGATTAGAAGGGTGGATTTTCGGATTCATTTGGAGGTTTTGAGGTTGTAAAAGTTCTTTGACGTGTTGGTAGAAATAAAGACGAGGTTAGC
>JBEDFG010000094.1:0-5768 GCA_041175285.1 Bacteroidota bacterium
TTCCTGTCATTTATATCCTATCCGTATTCAAAAATTAGCTGAATATCAAGCGATTAACTATGAGCGGTGGACGATCTGTTCCGATGCATGTTCGCATGGTAAAGAGCTAGGGGTGCCGGTATATAAATTCCTGAAGGATCCATTGATTCGTAAATTCGGAACTAAATGGTATGCCGAGTTAGAGCGTGAAATCGATGAGCGCAAATTAGATTAATGGATAACATCAATGCTTTTGATGCGATTTATCAGGTTGTTCGCGAGGTCCCATCGGGTCGCGTTACATCCTATGGCGCGATTGCTGCGTATTTAGGCATGAAAGGTGGCGCTCGGATGGTCGGCTGGGCGATGAACGCTTCACACACGTTGGCAGATGTTCCGGCGCATCGCGTCGTTAACCGCGCCGGGGTGTTGACTGGGAAGAATTTCTTTGGCGGAAATCGGATGCAGGAATTACTGGCTCAGGAGGGTATCGCCGTCCAAAATGACCAAATCATTGATTTTAAGCAACATTTTTGGGATCCATCGACGGAGTTAGATTAGTCGATGCTGCGCAGGAATTTCTTTCCACCCAAGGCTTTCATTTGTCTTTTGATGGTCTGCGTACGTTTGTTCACATAGCCAGAAGGTGAGGCCACGGAAAAACGAATGGGGTTAGGTAGGCAGGCTGCCAAACGTGCCGCTTCCGTGGTACTTAATTCTTCTGCGGAATGGCCGTAATATTTTCGCGAGGCTGCTTCTACACCAAAGGTCATTTTCCCTGTTTCCGCAATGTTCAAATACACTTCGATAATGCGCTTTTTACCCCAAATCAGTTCAATCATCAAGGTGAAATAGGCTTCTAATCCTTTGCGTAGGTAGCTTCTTCCTTGCCAAAGGAATACGTTTTTGGCGACTTGTTGGGAAATCGTACTCGCACCCTTGATGCGCTTTCCCTTTAAATTATTGTTGACCGCACCCCACATCGCATCGAAGTCAAAACCATGATGATCTGGAAATAATTGATCTTCTGAGGCTATCACTGCCAAAGCGGCATTTCTGTCTAGTTGATTATAAGGCGTCCACTGGCTCGAAATTTTCGAGGGTTCACCGGCTTGGATGGCATCGATCTTGCGCGCCATCATGGTGGGAGTGAAGTAGACGGGAACGAATTTGAATAAGACGACGGCCACAATTGTTGAGATCCAAATGTACAAAAAGTAGCGTCCTATGCGTCCCAGTACCCGATTGAATGTCCAGCCTGCTTTCGGAGATTCGCTTGATTTCATGCGACTGAATTTAGAACCACGCGTACTGGTTCGAG
Source organism: Bacteroidota bacterium (assembly GCA_041175285.1). Lineage (GTDB taxonomy): Bacteria > Bacteroidota > Bacteroidia > Cytophagales > Spirosomataceae > Aquirufa. Next base: position 1,301 of record JBEDFG010000094.1, read on the forward strand.
GGGTATTGGATAGGTCAACGCGTTTAGCCATGGATAAGTGATTGGGTTTGCGAAAATACGAAATTGAGGTAAGAGGTAAGATGTAAGAAGTGAGAATTTTATGAAAAATTCAATTAAAAACCTCTCACCTCTTACCTCTCACCTCTCACCTCTTACCTCTCACCTCTATGACGAATAATTCAGCTGCTAGTCGATCTGCGATCAATTTCCCATCACCGATCAATCGCAGATGTCCGTCTACAATCTCCGCTAATCCTTCTTTAATCCACTTCTGCACCTCTTTTTCTGGAAAAGGACTTCCTGCCGCTGCAAATTTTTCGGTTAAGCGATCGATGGAAACGCCGACTTTGGTGCGGAATTTGGTCATCATCAATTCGTTCAATTGGTCGGCGGGGCTTAGTATTTCTACTTCAGCCGGGATAATTCCTTGTGCGATTTGTTTGACATAGGCGGCGTTGTTGGAAACGTTCCATTGCCGACTCACCTGATTGAAACTATGTGCTGCCGGGCCGATGCCCAGGTAATTTTCTTGATTCCAATAGGAGGTATTGTGCCGTGAAAAATGCCCATTTTTGGCAAAATTCGATGTTTCGTATGCCTCATACCCATGTTTTTCGAGTAGTGCATGGGTATTTTCAAAGCAGGTAGCCATGTGCGTTTCTGACACCTCGCGAAAGGTTCCTTGTTTCTTTTGATGGCCAAAAACCGTTTTCGGTTCAACCGTTAAACTATAGGCTGAAATGTGATTGACGCCTGTTTCGACGGCTTGGAGGATGTCATGCTCCAGGTCTACGAATGAGTTATCTGGCAAACCATAGATCAAATCGATGCTAATATTGGTTAGGCCTATTTCCTGCGCATCATGAATGGCTTGAATGGACTGATCGGCACTGTGGTTACGGTTCAAGAATTTCAAATTGCGATCTTGAAAGGATTGAATACCTATGCTCAAACGGTTTATTCCTAAGTCCTGAATCGCATGTAAATAGGCTTTTGTCAGATCCTCTGGGTTTGCTTCTAAGGTTATTTCCGCATTTTCTAATACACTAAAATGTCTCCGGATAGTTTGTAGAATCGCTCCTAATTCATCTGAATTTAAAAGGGAAGGGGTTCCTCCTCCAAAATAGATAGTTTCCAGTGACTGACCAGCAAGGTAGTTTTTCTGTAATTCGATTTCCTGCTGTATGGCTTTCACCATGGACTCTTTTCCCGCCAGGCGCGTGGAAAAATGGAAGTCACAATAATGACATGCTTGATGACAAAATGGAATATGGAGGTAAAGATGCACCGTGCTTATGGTTCAAAAATCAAGACACTTAGCTCATCTGGATTCAACATCTCCTTGGCTAATTGCTGCATTTTTTCGGCAGAAACTAAATCGATTTGCTCGAAAATTTCTTCTAATGTTTCGATTTTTTCGCGGTCTAATAGGCTTTTGGCCATCATCAACATGAAATTCAGGTTGCTTTCTTCGGCCATGGCCATTTGACCTTTCAGTTGAGATTTGATTTTAGATAAATTCGTTGGACTTAAACTCCGATCCTTCAATTTGTCAAATTCGCGTTGAATCAGTTTGATGGATTTGTTCACTTGATTTGACTCGGTTCCAAAATAGATCGCCCAAAATCCCGAATCCATATACGAGGTGAAGTTCGCCTCAATCGAATAAACCAATCCATGGCGCTCACGAACAGATACATTCAACAAGGAATTCATCGATGGCCCACCCAATAAATTGATCAACATAAAAAATGCCAACCGATCTGGGTGCGCAATCGCGTAGGATTGTCGGCCTAATGCCACATGCGACTGCGTAATCCCTCTTTTGGTAATACGTTCCGTTGGAATCATCGCGGACGGGATGATCCGTTTGACTTGGTGTTTTTTAGTAGGAATATAGCCTACATGCTTTTCAGCCCATTGGAATGCTTTTTCATGACTCTGCTTGCCGATCGACGAAATAACAATCCGAGACGTATCCATGTTTCGGGCAATAAACGCACTGAGGTCAGATTGCTTGAAGGATTGCACGGTTTCGCTCGTCCCTAAAATATTGATGCCTAAGGGATGATTTGGAAATAGTAATTCGTCAAAATCATCTTGAATGGCCTCTTCGGGCGCTTCGTAGTACATCGACATCTCCTCCAAAATCACACTTCGCTCTTTTTCTAATTCTTTGACTGGAAAGATCGAATGAAAGGTGATGTCGGCTAATAATTCAACGGCCCGCTCAAAATAAGGGCTTAAAACGGAGGCGTGAAAGCAAATTTTTTCTTTGGTGGTGTATGCATTTAATTCACCGCCGATGATCTCTAAGCGGTTAATAATCTGCATGTTGTTTTTCTTTTCCGTCCCTTTGAATGCCAAATGCTCCCAAAAGTGCGCTAATCCTTCCTCATTTTTCTCCTCATCCCGGCTGCCGATATCGAGCATAATTCCTAGATGCGAGATCTCGGTATGCATGACTTGGCGGTGTACCAACGTGATTCCGTTGGGCAATGTTTTGATTTGAATGGAATTCATAAAGTGCTTCTTAGCGCAAAAGATCTCAAAATTAATTAATTTTATGTCCAATCGCTCATTTTTCTTGCATGTCGCAAAATTCCAACGTATTAATTATCCAAACAGCTTTCTTAGGTGATGCGGTATTGATTACGTCATTATTGGAAAAAATACGCCATGAATCCCCACAGACACGTGTTCAACTCCTCGTTCGAGCAGGTTTAGAGCCCATTTTTGAAGCTTATCCCCATGAGGTTTTGACTAAAGTTTGGGGCTATGATAAGTCGAAAAAATTGAAATCGTGGTTGGCCCTACGCAGCCAATTAGCCAAAGAAAATTTTGATCAGGTGTTTGTCGTGCAGCGCTTTTTTGGGATGGGACTTTTGAGTGTGTCCATCGGAGCGAAGCAGGTGATTGGTTTCGCTGAAAATCCAGTTTCATTTTTGTTTACAAACTCCTTGAAACATCGCTTTGGGGGAGGGGTGCATGAGGTAGAACGCAACACGGATTTACTCGAAAAATTTCTCGGAAAGCAGTATTATGCACCATTTTTGTCGTCCACCCCTTCCTTGCCAGCCAGTTTACAAGCAAAACAATACCTGTGTATTTCCCCGGGTTCGGTTTGGGAAACGAAACGATTACCTCTGCAAACGTGGATTAATTTTATTCAAGGGCTACCGAAAGAACAAGCCATCGTCCTGATGGGTGCGCCCAACGAAGTAGCATTGTCGGCTAAAATCGAACAAGCATGTCCTCAGCATAACATTCATAATTTGACTGGGAAATTGGGGCTGTTGGAGGCGATTGGTGTATACCAACAAGCTTCTTTGGCATTTGTGAATGACTCAGGTCCCTTGCATTTCTGTTCGTCGGTGAATACGCCTACGGTGGCGATATTTTGTTCGACGACACCGGAATTCGGTTTTGGACCTTTGGCTACGTGGAACCGGGTTATCGAGTCGCATGAAGAATTAACCTGTAAACCTTGTGGTTCGCATGGGAAAAAGGCATGCCCCTTAGGCCATTATGCCTGTGGAAATGGCATTCAGGTGAATCAATTGCAGGAAGCTTATCAAGATTTTTTAAGCTCTCGAAGCGAGTAAGTAAAGCACGGCCATGCGCACGGCCACGCCATTTTCTACTTGATCCAGGATAATCGAATGTGGCGAATCAGCCGCATCGGAACTCAATTCCACCCCGCGATTGATCGGTCCTGGGTGCATTAACACGATTTCCTTAGGAAGTTCTTCCAGCATTTGGCGAGTTATGCCAAAGAATTGGGCGTATTCACGCAGACTTGGGAAGTATTTGATTTGTTGGCGCTCCAGCTGTATCCGCAGCACATTCGCCGCATCGCACCATTGAAGCGTACTTTTTACATCGTGTGACACCTCGACACCCAGTGACTGTATGTGCTTGGGAATCAATGTACTCGGTCCACAAAGACGCACATTAGCCCCTTGTTTTTTCAGTGCGTAAATATTGGAAAGTGCTACGCGTGAATGCAAGATGTCTCCGATAATCGCAATGTTTTTCCCGTCTAAGTCACCTAATATTGACAATATTCGCTTTGATATGTTTAGCTAGGTAATGAGGTGCCCCAGGGCTTGCGTGGCGCATGACGATCATGTCGACCTTCATGGCTAGAATGTTATTGACCGTATCGAGTAAGGTTTCTCCTTTTTTAACTGAGCTTCCGGAGGCTGAGAAATTAATGGTATCTGCTGAGAGGCGTTTTTCGGCTAATTCGAAGGAGAGTCGGGTACGGGTTGAGTTTTCAAAAAATACATTGGCAATGGTGACGTCACGTAGGGAAGGAACTTTTTTAATCGGTCGGTTGAGAACCTCTTTAAATTCTTTGGCCGTTTTAACGATTAAGTGGATAGACGCTTCGTCTAAATCTTTGATCCCTAATAAGTGTGGCGATTTCAACATATTTTTATTGGGTGATTAACCAAATTTTATC
>JBEDFG010000095.1:0-5313 GCA_041175285.1 Bacteroidota bacterium
GAAATAGCCTTATTATCCGCATCAAATTCCACCACACCATAGCGTTCAGGATCATTAACCGAATAAGCATACACCACACCACCATCGGGATCATTGTTGGCCTGCAACAATTTACTCAATCCTGAACCGTAGAAAATGTTGTCTCCAAGTACCAAAGCCACTTTTTCTTTTCCAATAAATTTTTCGCCGATTACGAATGCTTGAGCCAAACCATTGGGTTCTGGTTGGACCGCATATTCAAAATGACATCCAATACTCGATCCATCGCCCAATAATTTCTCAAAATGAGGTAAATCATGTGGTGTGGAAATGATTAAGATCTCCCTAATGCCTGATAACATCAGGATGGAAAGGGGATAATAGATCATTGGTTTGTCGTAAACAGGCATTAATTGCTTGCTAACGGCTAATGTCAATGGGTGTAAACGTGTGCCAGATCCTCCGGCTAAAATAATTCCTTTCATAATTAGCGTCCTTGATACATGGTCGTGTAATATTTCTGATAATCACCTGAAGTGACATCATTAAGCCATTTTTCGTTGCTTAAATACCAACTAACTGTTTTTTCCAAACCTTCGGCAAACTGTAAGCTAGGTTCCCAGCTTAATTCGTTCATAATTTTGGAAGCGTCGATCGCATAGCGTAAATCATGTCCTGCACGGTCTGTCACATAGGTAATTAATTGAACAGACGTTCCGGCTGGTCGGCCTAATTTTTCATCCATGATTTTGCACAATAAATGGACAATATCAATGTTTTTCCATTCGTTAAATCCTCCGATGTTATACGTCTCGCCAATTTTTCCTTGATGGAAAACGGTATCGATTGCGCGTGCATGATCAACGACAAATAGCCAGTCGCGTACATTTTCACCTTTTCCGTAAACGGGTAATGGCTTATTATTCAATATGTTATGGATCATTAATGGAATCAACTTCTCAGGGAAGTGATTGGGTCCATAATTATTGGAGCAATTGGTGATCACCGTTGGTAAACCATAGGTCTCATGATAAGCGCGAACAAAGTGATCTGAACTTGCTTTTGAAGCGGAATAAGGGGAGCGAGGATCGTAAGGAGTTGTTTCTAAGAAGAACTCTTTGGGATCATGTAATTCGCCGTAAACCTCATCTGTTGAGATGTGGTAGAATTTCTTTCCTTCGAAATTGCCGGCCCATTGTTTTTTAGCTGCTTGTAATAAATTAACGGTACCTATGACGTTTGTACGAACAAATGCCAAAGGATCGGTAATGGAGCGATCTACATGGGATTCAGCTGCTAGGTGCAAGACGCCATCGAACTGATGTTCAGCAAATAGGGCATCCATATGTGCTGCATCGGTAATGTCAGCTTTGATGAAGTGGTAATTGGGGCGATCAGCAATGTCTTCATTGTTGGCCAAATTCCCCGCATACGTCAAGGCATCTAAATTGTAGATTTGATATTCCGGGTATTTCTCCACGAAAAGACGGACTACATGAGAACCAATAAATCCGGCACCACCGGTGATAACTATTTTCTTCATAATGGTTATAAAAGGGCTTCTTGCCAAGCCCAGGCATCTTTTAAGGCTTCTTCTAAGCTGATTTCAGCTTTCCATCCAAGGATGTTATTTGACTTTTCGGTTGCGGCATAAACGGCGGTTATATCGCCAGGTCTGCGATCGCGAACCTCAAAATTTACTTTTTTATGGGTTGCTTTTTCAAAAGCGTGAATCACTTGTAATACAGAACTTCCTTCTCCTGTTCCGATATTAAAGAAATCGTAATAGGAGGTGTTCGGTTTAGTTAAAATATGCACTAATGCTTTTACGTGGGCATTGGCAAGGTCAGATACATGAATGTAATCTCGAACGGCTGTACCATCGGAAGTAGGGTAATCTGTTCCCCAAACTTGTAATGGGCCGCGTAATCCGGCCACCGACTGGGTTAAAAATGGAATCAAGTTAGCGGGTGGACCTAGAGGTAATTCGCCAATTAGGGCGCTTTTATGGGCTCCAATCGGATTGAAATAGCGTAGGGAGATGGCCTTAAAGCTGGCATCTGCATGTACGGTATCTCGTATGATTTCCTCGCAAATTTGTTTGGTATTTCCGTAGGGTGAAACTGCTTCTTGAACAGGTGAATTTTCAGTCACAGGTAATTCATCTGGCTGGCCATACACCGTGCACGAAGATGAAAATACGAGGTTATTTACCCCATATTGCTGCATTTTTTCGAGTAGGAGTACCGTGGAAGCTACATTGTTTCGGTAATATTTAAGCGGATTTGCAACCGATTCGCCTACGGCTTTAGATGCCGAAAAATGAATAATTCCGTCTATGGCGTAGGTTGTAAATAGCTGATCATATGTGGCAGGATTATTGACATCTGCTTTCAAATAGGTAACTGGTTTTCCACAAATGGTTTCCAAGTTAGCGATGACTTTTTCGGAAGAATTAGAGAAATTGTCAACAATAATGGGGTTGTATCCATTTTCCTGCAGTACAACATAGGTGTGTGAACCTATAAATCCAGCTCCTCCGGTAATCAGAATATTCTTCATGTGATCGTGCTTAAATAGCAACCACAAATTTAGCCCCATTTTTCGCCGAAAAAAAATTTAGGATCTAAACATTTATGCAAAGGACGACGGGTTTGTCTCTTTTTGAATTTAGGGGATTTTGACTAATTTTGAGTGATATATACACAAGATGGAAGAACCCGCGATTAAAGCAATGATTCAGCTATTGGACGACTCGGATACCGAGGTGGTTCAATTGGTCGAAGCCCAAATGCGTAGTTTGGGTTCAGCTATCATTCCGGTTTTGGAGGCTGAGTGGGAGCAATTAAGTTTCAATCCCTATTTGCAAACCAAACTAGAGGATTTAATCCACGAATTTCAGTTAGACTTAATGAAAAGCAGACTCACACTTTGGAAAGAGGGTGGGGGCATGGATTTGTTGGAAGGGATGTGGATAATATCCACCTACCGATATCCGGACTATACCTATGCGGATTTGCAATTGGCCATGGAGCAAATGTATTTTGAGGTTTGGCCACAAATGCGTGATGATTTACATCCGATCGATCAGTTGAAAATATTAAACACGGTGATGTTTGATCAATTGAAATTTGGGGCAAATACAAAGAATTTTCATGCGGCTAATAATTCATTTATCAATGTCGTGCTTGATTCGAAAAAGGGAAATCCAATCAGCTTGTGTGTGATTTATATGTGGATTGCTCAGAAATTAGGAATGCCCGTTTATGGGGTAAATTTGCCTAATTTGTTCGTTTTGACGTATAAAAAAGATGAGTTGCAGTTTTATATCAATGTGTTTAATAAGGGTTTGATTTTTAATAAAACCGACATTGATAATTACATTGCCCAGTTGAATTTAGAGCCCAATGATATTTATTATCAACCTTGTGCCAATCTAGAAATTGTTCGACGTGTCCTACGTAATCTGATTATGGCGTATGAAAAAGCGGGAGATGATTCTTATAAAGATGAGTTGACCAAGCTAATTGAGTCCTTAGATTAATCCATCAGGGCCATACTGATGACAAAATCATCGAATTCTTCCCAATAATAGTTAGCTGATTTTTCTCCTTGAAGTAGACTTGCAACTCCTGTTGGAATTTCTGCATGCGGTTCTAATGCAATGGCATCTCGGAATGATAAACCTGGAATATTGGCTGCTTTGTAAATAGATTCTTTGATGGACCAGGCCAGGGTTAATGCATTGTGGTCATTTGCTCGTTCGTCTAATTCATTTGTATTTAAGAATCTAGGGGCTATTTTTTCGATTTTACGCCCTTTCTTTTCAATGTCAATCCCAATTTCATGGGTCAGGCTGCAGGCTGCTGCCACGTAAGGAAACGAGTGCGTTAAGGAGATTTTCCAATCGGAATGCTGTAAATACGGTCTGTCGCGTTCGTCTTGTAGGAGCACTACATCAACTAGCCCAAGCCGTGTACATAAATCATATAGGCAGAAGCGTGCGGCTAGTGATTCAGTTCGTTTGATCGGATTTTGAGAATTAATGGTGGGCCAGTGTGTTGGGATTTGCTCGAAGAATTCCATGGGCTCGTCTACTTGCCAGACAAACACATGTGTTTCTGGAAGAAGTGAAGCAAGGGTGGAGGAAAATTCCGGCATACCGATAGATTTGGCTGTAAAATTATCATTTTTGTAGTTCAATTGGCTTAGAATTTTGAAAATAGAACGAATAGATACGTTTGCGGGTCACCGTGGTGCTGTTTATGCTTTGGAAAAGGCTGTAGACAATGCCTTATTTTATTCGGCCGGCGCGGATGGTTGGGTCGTACAATGGAATCTGCAAAAACCGGATCTGGGCAAAGTAATGGCTCAAATACAAGGTTCCGTCTATGCTATGCGCCTAGATCCTTTGTCCGGGATTCTTTGGGTGGGTCAAAATAATGAAGGTATTCATGGGATTGATTTGGTTTCTTTAGACCGCGTATTCTCTATTTCCATGTTAAATCAATCTATTTTCGATATTCAATTTTGGGGAGATCAGGTTTGGCTGGCGAGTTCGAATGGAATGATGACGGTGGTGGATCGCTTGAGCCAACAAGTTATCAAGCACATTAAAGTAGGAGAGGCGCATGTCAGATGTCTTCATGTATCTGAAAATGTGCTATTTGCGGGTTATAGTGATGGGTATATTCGGGTGTTTAATGATCAATTTGAATTGATTTATGCCCAATTAGCCCACGAAAAGCGCGTTTTTTCCATTGTCATGTCAGGGAACAAATTAATTTCTGTGGGCGGAGATGCACACATCCGTTCTTGGACGTGGAATTCAACGGAACTGATTCAGGCTTTGCCAGCGGTTCCTGCTCACATACAGGCAATCAATGCAGTTGTTTTAAGTCCATGCGGAAGTTATTTGGCCACGGGAAGTATGGATAAGACCATCAAGATTTGGGATGCAAGCGAACTGACACTTTTAAAAGTAATCGATTATGCACGTTATGGAGGGCATAAACATTCGATCAATTCGTTGATTTGGTCTGAATACGAAGATTTGTTGGTTTCTGGTTCCGATGATAAACAGATTTCCGTTTGGAAAATCGAGTAAAGGTTTTTTATTTTACCACTTAAGATTATTCCTATGAGCATATCATCAGTTTCTTTTTCTAAAGGTTTTCGTGGCTACGATGTGGCCGAGGTGCAAGCCTATGTAGAGTCTGTGGATCAATTTGCAGCAGAATCTGCACGGAATGAGCAGCTGATGCAGGAAAAAATCCAACAATTAGAACAGGAAGTTAATCGCTTGCGTGAAGTCGAATCATCCTTGTTTCGGGC
>JBEDFG010000096.1:0-7939 GCA_041175285.1 Bacteroidota bacterium
CTGGATGCAGGGCGTGGTGATGGAGGAATTTGGGCATCGCAGTTTGCGGGTGCAGCAATTACGGAAATTAGGCTGGCGGGTAGATCCGAGGAGGGAGGACTAGGGGGAGTTAAGAACTAAGAGTTAAGAGTTAAGAGTTAAGAGATGAAGGTAATTAGTCGCTAGTCACAAGTCGTCAGTCCGGAGGGAAATAGTCCTGAGTTCGAAGGGGGTGGTCAGTAGTCAGCGGTCAGTTGTCAGTAGCCAGTTGTCAGTCACCAGTAGTCAATAGTCGATAGCAATAGTCAGTAGCCAGTGGTCAGTTGTCAGACACCAGTCACTAGTCCGAGGGAGTTAGTTCGGAGTGATTGTATAGCTCTTCACTCTTACCTCTTAACTCTCACCACTCACCTCAATTTCAAGGCAATCATCGGCTTTAATATTCTATTATGAAATGTAGGATTTTTAAAATTGCCAAATAGTAGATCGGAGGACTGCCAAACTCCTTTTGATTTAATATTTCGATAAAAACCGAGGCTAGCTGTAGGCGTTTTTGTGTAGCCCATACCTACGTATTGTCCTTTATACTTACTGAAATCTAAATTTAAATCTCTTTTGGAATAATCGATTTTCGAGTAATCAATATTTTGAAAGTCGAGCCATTCGACCGCAATCAAACAGCCTGATTCGGGGATGTAAATATCCTTACTTGGGATATCAAATGTATTCCAACCGGTTTTTGAGGCACGCACCACCCAATTCGTCTGATAAAATTCTTCTGAGGTGGGTTTGCCATTTAGTAAGCGGAATAGTCGAATGCGAAATGGGACTTTATAATCTCCTCCTTTAGAAATATACACCATGACCGATTCAATCATTTTATGGGCATATTGGGTCGAATCAAAGCTTAGGCCAAGCATATCATCCGCCCCAGATAAACCTCCTACGGCACCTTTCATATTCGATTTTTCAGTTTTTATTACCTTGAATTTGTACGGATGTACGCTGATTTCAGGGAGTTCAATTTGGGATGCTTGGAGTTGAATTTCAAACATTTGGGGATGATTTTTTAGCAAAATTGTTTGAGGTGTATAACCTACACAGCTGATGCGTAACGAATCTTTTTGCTCGAGGAGTTTAGCCGTAGCGAAAAAGAATCCATTTTCATTGGTTGAATAGGCAACATTTTGCTTGATAAAATGGATGGTCGCAAAAGGGACAGCGGCATGGGATTTTGCATCCAAGACTTTGATTAATTGTCCTTGGGCTTTGAGATGATTTATGCTTGAAATAAATACAAGCATAAAAATGAAAGAATAATATATCAGTTTCATAATTCTTAAGATTTAATGATTGGGTTTATCTGGGCACGGAATGGGGTCACAGGAGGTTTCTTCATTAAATTTTATACCAAAATAATAAGTAACATGTGTTCTTAGTGCACAACATGTATTTCCGTCTGGTAATTCATTTGCGATATGTCCACTAGCAACCCAGGCGCATCCTACACTCTCTCCCCAGAATCGCCATGGAGGGGTTACGCAATCATCCACTGATGGGTCGAAAGCTACTGTTTTAACAACAGGAATTGAAGTGATGAGCAATAATAAAATTGCGATAATGCGTGTTTGCTTTTTCATAGTAGGTTAGGTTTATACCCAAACATACTAGTGGAAATGAAAAAGTCTAATTCAAAAAATGACTAATAAACTGATAAAATAGTCCGTAGGGAAATAGTCCGAAGTCCGAAGGGAAGTTTAATGACCTCTCACTTCTTACCACTTACCTCTAGTGTCTAACGTCTAAAGTCCAGTGTCTAATGATAATCGCCGCATTGCATGCGTCTCAAACTTTGGCAATCCTGAAAGGTTTGCCAAAGAGGCTAACGTCCAACGTCCAACGTCCAACGTCTAACGTCAAGCGTCTAATGATAATCGCCGCATTGCATGCGTCTCAAACTTTGGCAATCCTGAAAGGTTTGCCAAAGAGGCTAACGTCCAGCGTCTAACGTCCAGCGTCTAACGTCCAACGTCTAATCTACGGCGCTATCCGATACCGCTCCCATGCTTGCCCAGATTTCTCATAAACAATCCGATCATGTAATCTGGATGGTCTACCTTGCCAGAATTCGAAATAATCGGGAATTAATTCATATCCTCCCCAATGAGCAGGTTTAGGGATTTCTTTACCTTCATAAGCTTTGGCTAACTCTGCATATCGCTGCTCTAAAAATTCTCTGGATTCTACGCGAGTACTTTGGTCAGAAACCCAAGCACCTAATTGAGATTCACGCGGACGCTGATGAAAATATTCGGTCGAAAGTACCTCCGACATCTTATGGACATTTCCCTCAATACGTATTTGACGCTCTAATTCTCCCCAAAAGAAAGTTAGAGAAGCATGTGCATGATGCGCCAATTCTGCACCTTTGCGCGAGTGGTAATTAGTGAAAAATGAAAAAGCTGTGTCCACATGTTTCAATAAGACAATTCGGCCAGCCGGCTTATTATCATGCCCCACCGTACTCAGAAACATGGCATTAGGTTCAGGAACTTTCGCATTGCTCGCTTCTTGAAACCAAATTTTAAATTGTTCAATAGGGTCTATATGTACAGTCGATTCCAATAGTTCACCTTTTTGATAATTCTCACGAAGGGCAGCTAAATTCATAATTCAGAATTTTTATTTCTTATCTTTGAGCGGGCTTTCTGCTCGTTCAAATTTAGTCAATTTCTATGAAAAAATTATTCCTTTTTGATGATTTATCGTGCCCATTTCGCGTTCGCTAAAACACCACGAATTTCATCAAAAGGCATAAATACGAGTGCCGTTTTTGGCTTTGCAAACACGATTCTGGAAGTCATTCAAAAGGAAAAACCTGATTACCTTGGGGTCGCTTTTGATACACCCGCACCCACTTTTCGTCACGTCGAATATACGCCTTACAAAGCCCAACGGGAAAAACAACCCGAAGACATTACCATAGCCATTCCCTATGTCAAGCAATTGGTGGAGGCATTAGATATTCCTATTCTAATTCTAGACGGATATGAGGCCGATGATATCATTGGAACTATTGCAAAAAAGGCGGTACGCTCCAATCCAGATATCGAAGTGTATATGATGACGCCAGATAAGGATTATGGCCAACTGGTCGAAGAGCGGATCAAAATGTATAAACCAGCCTTCATGGGAAAAGGCGTCGAAGTCTTAGGGCCCAAAGAGGTTTGTGCCAAATGGAACATTCAAAACGTTGACCAAGTCATCGATATGCTTGGTTTAATGGGTGATGCGGTTGATAATATTCCGGGTGTTCCTGGGGTAGGTGAAAAAACAGCTCAGAAATTAATTGAAGAATATGGTTCCATGGAGAACCTGTTTAAAAATACGGACAAACTAAAAGGTAAGCTGCGTGAAAACTTGGAAAATTTTCAAGAACAAGGCATGCTTTCGCGTCATTTGGCCACGATTCTATGTGAAGTTCCGATTGAATACGAAGAAGAGAAATTAATTAAAACGGAGCCTAATCGAGAACTATTAGAGCCATTACTTGAAGAATTAGAGTTCAGGACGTTACGCCGACGAATCTTGGGTGAAGACCCAGAGCCAATCGCCCCTAAGGCCAAAGCAAGTCCTAAAGTTGCAGCTAATCAAATGGATATGTTTGGCTCTCCTGTTGCTGCACCAGCCGGGTTTATGCTCGAAGAAGAGGAAGAAAAAGTATCCCACTTTACTAATTTGTCCAATACAGCACACCAATATCACTTAGTGCAAGGTGAAGCAGCTGTTAAATCGTTGGTTGGATTTTTAGGCCGACAAACCACATTCTGTTTTGATACGGAAACCACGAGTCTTACGGCTGTGGAGGCGGAGTTAGTTGGCATGTCCTTTGCTTACCGAAAAGGAGAGGCGTTTTACGTTCCCTTCCCCGTGGATCAGACTGAGGCCCAAGCATTAGTCGATCTATTCAAAGATCTTTTTGCGAATGAAGGCATTCAAAAGGTCGCGCAGAATATCAAATACGATATGAGTGTGTTAGCAAATTACGGCATTGAAATCAAAGGAATAACCTACGATACCATGCTGGCACATTACCTCATCGAACCTGAAAAACGGCATAATATGGACGCTTTGGCGATGTCATATTTGCAATATGAGCCTTTATCGATTGAGACTTTGATAGGAAAGAAAGGTGTTAAACAAGGTAACATGCGGGATGTTGCATTGGAGGATATTAAAGAATACGCGGCGGAAGATGCCGATGTGACCCTTCAAATTAAGCCATTTTTGGATGAGCAGTTAGCCAAAAATCCCAAAGCCATTGAATTATTGATGGATGTGGAAATGCCCTTAGCGCGCGTATTATCAAAGATTGAATGTGAAGGTGTTAATTTGGACGTGGCATTTTTACAAGAAATGTCTAAGACACTCGAGGTTGATTCTCGTGAAGTCCAACAGAAAATCTTTGAAGCAGCAGGCCAAGAGTTTAATGTCGCTTCCCCTAAGCAATTGGGAGAGATTTTGTTTGAAAAATTAAAACTGGATCCGAAGGCAAAGAAAACCAAAACTGGTCAATATATGACAGGGGAAGAGGTCTTGTCCAAATTGGAATCCGAACATGAAATCGCTCGATTGATCCTTGATTTTAGAGAATTACAGAAATTAAAGTCGACCTATGTGGACGCTTTACCCCAATTGATTTCACCCAAAACGGGTCGTATTCATACCTCATTTATGCAAGCGGTTACGGCAACAGGCCGTTTATCTTCGAAGGATCCTAACTTGCAAAATATCCCTATTCGTACGCCAAGGGGTCGCGAGATACGAAAAGCTTTTATTCCTCGAGATGCCAATTATCAGATTTTATCGGCTGATTATTCGCAGATTGAGTTGCGTATTATGGCTGCTTTTGCCAAAGACGAAGCGATGTTGAATGCATTTAATCAGGGTATCGATGTGCACAAAGCGACTGCTGCTAAGGTTTTCAAAGTAGGATTGGATGAGGTTACTGGTGAATTACGCCGAAGAGCCAAGGCGGTCAATTTTGGTATTATCTATGGTCAGTCGGCATTTGGTTTAGCGGGATCATTAGGTATTTCACGTACGGAAGCGAAGGAAATCATTGATCAATATTTCGTAGAATTTCCCAAAGTGAAATCCTACATGGATGCCACCATTGCGCAAGCACGTGAGCTGGGTTATGTGGAAACGGTATTAGGCCGAAGACGTTATTTGCGTGATATTTTGTCGGCAAACATGAATGAGCGAAGTTTTGCTGAACGAAATGCCATTAATGCACCTATTCAAGGTTCAGCGGCAGATATGATCAAAGTAGCCATGATACATATTCAATCGTTTATTGAACGGGAAAACCTGAAATCTCGGATGATTTTGACGGTTCATGACGAATTGGTTTTTGATGCACATGTAGATGAAATTAATTACCTTCGTGAGAAGATTAATGAAATTATGTGTCAGGCCATGGATTTAGGTGTGGCCATGGAAACGGGTATTGGTGTTGGTATGAATTGGTTGGAGGCCCATTAATTAGCTTTGCTTTGAAGATATCGATTGCACTTTGTACCCTTAACGGAGAGAAGTTTCTCCGGACTCAGCTAAGTAGTTTTGTTGACCAAACCATGCGCGCAGATGAAATTATTGTCTGTGATGAGGGCTCAACAGACCGGACGCTCGAGATTTTGGAGCAATTTACAGATCGACTTCCTTTGGTGATTCACCGCAATCCAGAACGTTTAGGTACGTATCAAAATTTCCAAAAAGCTTTATCTCTTTGCACAGGTGATTATATTTTCCCAGCGGATCAAGATGATTACTGGGATCATCAAAAAATCGAACGTATTTCTACTTATTTCAATCATCATGATCAAGCAGAAGTAGTGTTTACGGACGCCTTATTGGTGGATGAATTTGGCCAAATTTCAGGTAAGAAATTATGGTCAACGTTCCGTTTTCGGGAACAGCAACAAAAAGAGTGGCGAGCTGGGAAATCCTTGGATATTTTATTGGATGGTAATCGGGTAACCGGATGTACGATGGGTATTCGTAAGCGTTTTTTAGATAAAATTTCTCCATTCCCAACTAATTTGCCACCATTCTTCTTACATGATGCATGGATGGGAATTTCAGCGGCGTTAGAAAATCGGATTGATTTTATTCCTGCGACGTATGTTCAATACCGTTTGCACTCGGAGCAGCAAGTGGGAGTTAAAGGAAATCAGGGTATTCCGCCTACGATGTGGGAGCGAATTCAACGTCCCCATGAAGATAAAGTTGGCCCTTATCGGAAGAAATTGGAATTTTTGTTAGCACTTCGGGAGGCTGTATCAGCCAAATTCCCTAATCAACGATTTGAACCGTTGGATACTCGGATTGAATATTGGGATCGTCGGGCTAATTTGCCTGAGGCTCGTTGGAAGCGTTTGAAAAAAACGATTCAAAACCTAATCTTAGGAAACTACCATCGTTACAAGGATATCGATTCACCGGCGGAAACTCCTTATCTCATGTTCTTAGGAGATTTGATCGAGTAAAACATTTCGTGTTTTTTTTCGTTTCATTCTAAACGAAATCGTATGAAAGCATTTCCTTATTTCTTATTTGCAATGGCAATGGTATTTCAAGCCTGCAGTCAAACGCCTAAAACTTCAATATCTATGGATAAATTACCTGTAACGGAGGCTGAATGGAAGTCTCGGTTGAGCGAAGATGAGTACTATATTTTACGTCAAAAAGGTACGGAACGTCCATATACAGGTAAATTCTTAATGCACAATGAGGAGGGATTTTATACTTGTCGGGGTTGTGGAACGCGCTTATTCAAATCAGATTCTAAGTTCGATTCACATTGCGGCTGGCCATCTTTTGACAAAGAAATCAAAGCGGGAGTTATCAAAGAAACGGCTGACTTAACTTTAGGAATGCGTCGGGTGGAGATTACCTGTGCGAAGTGCGGCGGTCATTTAGGTCATGTTTTTGATGATGGGCCGACGGAAACAGGTTTGCGTTATTGTGTGAATTCCGTTTCTTTGGGATTCGAGAAACAGAAGTAATTCATGTCCAAGGAATTAGTCGAACATTTAGCGCAAATTTCTAGCTTGTCGAAGGAAGCAGTATCCGCGTTAAGTTCGATTATTCGTACGCAGCAAGTGCGTAAAAATCAGGATCTCCAGCAAATTGGCCAGACATGCAAGACGCTATATTTTTTAAAGTCAGGCATGGCACGAATTTATTATTTTCATGCAGGTAATGATATTACTGAGGGCTTTTATGGCCCTTATTGTTTAATAGCACGTGCCGAAAGTTTATTTGCGGGATTACCCAGTAAGAAAGCGATTCAGGTGTTGGAAGATGCGGAATTGTGGTCAATTTCCACGAATGACTTATTCGCTTTATATGATTCCCATCGCGATATTGAGCGCTTATTTGTACGCCTATTTGAATTAGCCTATGTTCAGACGATTCAACGCATTGAGAACTTACAGTTTCATTCGGCAGAAGAGCGGTATCAATTATTAGTGAATGATCAACCGGAGGTGTTGCGTCGGGTTCCTCTGAAATTCATTGCTTCATATCTGGGAATTACCCAAGTTAGTTTAAGTCGCATTCGCGCGAAGAGAACCTAATTTAACATTTGTTAAATACTTCTGAGCTGAAATTTGTCAATTTGCAGGAAATCGGAAGTATTCATGAAAACTCAATTAGGGTTACGTCAAAATTGGCAACAATTCAGCTTATTGGTTTTAGTTAACGCCTTTGTAGGCGGTATGGTGGGGCTTGAGCGCTCGATCTTGCCCCAACTCGCTTTACAGGAATTTGGCATTGCCTCTAGTGTTGCAGTATTTTCCTTTATCGTCGTTTTTGGATTAGTAAAAGCGGTTTCAAATTATTATGCAGGTCATTTTGCGAATCAGGTAGGTCGGCGGAAATTATTGATTTTGGG
>JBEDFG010000097.1:0-8099 GCA_041175285.1 Bacteroidota bacterium
GTCATCGAGACCATTTTAGGAATATCTTGAAGGAGTGCGGCTCCTGCTCCGCGGCAGGCCACTTGTTTAACGGGGCAACCGTAATTGATGTCGATTAAATCGGGTCCAGCTTGCGTGGCAATTTCGGTACATGAGGCCATGGTCTCGATGGAGCTGCCAAATAATTGGATTCCGATGGGTCTTTCGTATTCGAAAATATCTAATTTTTGAACGCTTTTTGCGGCGTCACGAATGAGGCCTTCGGAGGAGATAAATTCGGTATACATGAGATCTGCCCCATTTGCCTTACATACCGCACGGAATGGAGGATCTGAGACGTCCTCCATGGGGGCAAGAAGTAAAGGAAATGAGCCTAGCTCGATGTTGCCGATTTTTACCATTCTGTTTAAAAATTGCGTAAATTTACGACCATTATGCAAGAAAACCAGTATTCAGGGCCAAGTCGTTGGTTTGGCCTCGCTTCGAACCTATTAAGTCTCTTTGGTTTTTTCCTTTTGGGAAGCTTTTTGGGACAGTTTTTTGGTCTGCTCGCGGTGGTAGCGATTTTAGAATTGCCAACGACCGATGTGAACCAATTTCAAAAATTACTGCTTGACTTTATTGCGCATCCGCAAAAGTATGGCAATGCCTTTCATGGCATGATGGCCTTGCAGTGGTTTTCGGCCTTATTCACGTTCGTATTGGGTCCCTGGGCCTATTTGTCGTATGTGGAGAAGCGTTCTATTTTGGAATTGAATCAGGGTGAAACACCGAGATTTCAGATTTTTATTTGGTCAGTTTTGACCGTTTTAGTCTCGATGCCATTTATGGAATATGTGATTCAGTGGAACGAAAATATGGTGTTGCCTGCAGGATTTGAGGGGGTCGAACAATGGATGAAATCATCGGAAAGTAGTTTGGCTGAATTGACGAAATTCTTATTGAATTTCCAGTCGGACACCGACTTCGCCATGGCGATTATGGTGATTGCGGGTATTGCGGCGTTGGGGGAGGAGATCTTTTTCAGAGGTGTGTTGCAGTCGATGTTCATTCGGTATATTGGCAATAAACACATCGCAATCTGGTTAGCCGCAGCGATCTTCAGCTTCATCCATTTCCAGTTTTATGGATTTTTTCCACGCATGTTTTTGGGTGCGTTTTTTGGGTATTTGTATGTGTGGTATGGAAGTATTTGGGTGCCGGTTTTGGCACACTTCTTTAATAATGCGTGGACGCTGACGATGCATTATATGTACCAAAAGAAAAATATATCGATTAATCCAGAGCAATTAGTTTCGGAGATTCCGTGGTGGTCTGCTGCACTTTCGGTGGTGTTAATTGGCTTTTATTTACGTAGATTGTATCTTTTACGGACAGAAGATTAATGAAGGACTGGGTCAAAATCGCAGAATCGCGCACGGGAATCGATTTAGAGATGGACAAAGCCTTGCTTTGGGAGCAGGCGGAGATTCGCGCCGTGGTATTGAACCAGAAAGTCAGTGCCTATGATTTAGGAAATTGGGAATTGTATGTACACGTGGACGATGCGTCGGAAGCGCGAACTTTAGTTTTGAAATAATATGGGATTACGTCAAATGTCAAATTTACAACAACGGATTATCGCCGCACTTATTGGCGTGCCGATTTTGTTGTTTTGTGTTCTTTATTCGGATTACACATTTTTGGGCTTGTTTTTGATTATTGGAGCTTTGGCTCAGCTCGAATTTTACAAACTAGTGGGTAGCATCAGCGATAATTTGCCCCTCACATTTTATGGCACATTCTGTGGCATTGTGCTGCATTTATTGACATTCTTTATTGAAAAGGGGGATGTGGCTTATCAGAATTACTACATTCTTTCGCCCTTATTGACCCTAATATTTTTCATTAAATTATATAAGTCGAAGGATGAAAAGCCGTTTAAAAACATCGCATACACGTTTTTGGGCATTATTTACGTCGCATTACCCTTCGCGTTATTGACTGTCTTGGCCTTTATCCAGTCGGAGACCTATGATCCGAACATCGTTTTGGGTTGTTTGTTTTTGTTGTGGGCGAGTGATTCGGGGGCATATTTTGCGGGCACGAAGTTTGGGAAGACCAAATTGTTTGAGCGGGTATCGCCTAAAAAATCGTGGGAAGGAAGTATGGGCGGCTTAGTGGCGGCGATGGTTGTGGCGACGATCTTAGGAAATTATTTTACGAATTACACCTCCTTTCAATGGTATGCGATTGGGATAATCATCGTAGTCGCGGGAACTTATGGGGATTTGGTGGAGTCGTTGTTTAAGCGAAGCATCAACATCAAGGATTCGGCGGATACGATTCCTGGGCATGGTGGTTTCTTGGATCGTTTTGATGGATTGTTACTTTCCATCCCGTTTATCATCACATTTCTAAAATTAGTTCGTTAACGAATTTTAATACGTTGTCAATCGTAATTTGACATATCTTGCAGGATGTTTAGTCGGTGCTTACTTTGTCTTTTAATCTTCGTCTCCTTCGCGAGTCGTTTGTTTGCCCAGGGGCAGGACAAAACCGTATTATTCAATGCGCGTGTGGTTTCTTCTACAAATTCGGAATACCTGCCTTTGGCCTATGTGTATAATCCTGCGGCTGGTCGGGGTGCATTAAGTGACAATTTCGGTCAAGTAGATCTATTGGTTTTTCCGGGAGATAGTTTGGTATTCACCTATATTGGGTATAGGCCGCAGTATTATGTGATTCCGCGGAAGACGGATGTGGTGCATCAGGCGGTGATTGAGATGCAGGAGGATAATAAGATGCTTTCGGAGGTGAAGGTTTTTTTACATGCCAATGAGGAGGAGTTTAAAAAGGCTTTCTTAAATATGAAGGTTCGGGATGAACGCCAAAAGCGGATTTTGGCCGATAATTTAGAGCAGTCTAAGTTGAATGTGTTTGCGATGCAGGCGGGGATGGGGACGAGTGCCAACTTTCGAAATTTAATAAATCATTTTTTGCGAGTCCGATGCTCGCGCTGACGAATCCATTTGCGTGGATGAGTTTTATCAAATCAATCAAAAACGGGGATCTGAAACGGAAAGATTGGAAGCCGGCGTTTGAGCTTCAGCCGAAGCAAGTGGTGTCACCGACGCAGTTTATGCGGGATCTGAATCGTAAGTAAGAGGGGGGCAGGCAGTTTATCAGTTTTCTGCTTGGGATTTTGCTTAAAAGCCTGTTTTGAGGCTAATTTTCAAGTTTTTTATCAGTTTTTCAGACCAGTCTTAACTGTATTGTAAATACCTTTGGGCGGTAACGCTGCCGGGGTCGCAGACCCCGGCAGCGTTTACCCCCTTCGCTGAAACCCAATCACCGCCAGCATCCTGCCCGTCATCCCTTTTTCCTTGCGATGCGAATAGAAAAGCTCATTGTTTCCGACCGTACAATACTCCGAAATTTCAATCTGATTAATTCCTAAATCCTGCAATTGCTCCGTATTCGCCTCCTTCAAATCCACATGCCAGCGATCACCACGCTTTTCCTTCTGTTCAAATTGCTCCGCCACTTCATCGCCCACCTCAAAGTTTTCGAAGCTGATGCATGGGCCGATGTAAGCTAGAATATCCGCGGGATTTGATCCCGCTTCGATCATCGCGGTGGCCGTTTTGCGAACGATTTGAGCAACGGTACCTTTCCAACCGGCATGTATGGCGGCCGCAACTTGACACACGGGATCCGCTAATAAAATAGGGCAACAATCCGCGATTCCCACACCCGCGAAAATACCCTGCTCAGACGTCAAAACAGCATCAAAACCTGTCTGGTACCCCGCCTCCGACGTAGTCCAGATTTCAGATCCATGCACCTGATACGAACGCGCTAAAGCCCCGGGCGAAATGCCTAAATCTGCACAAAAAAGCTTCAGATTTGCCTCAATCGCCGATGGATCATCGTCCGTATGCACACCTAAATTTAAACTTTGATAAGCCTGAGAACTCACACCCCCGTGGCGAGTCGAAATACCCGCCACGAGCTGTGGAATATGAGAAAATATATGAGGTCTGACGACCCGACTAGGCGTCATAACTTAAACCAAACTTCTTCAAGACATCATCCGGAACACCGTTCCATTGATTTGGTGTATTGCCTTGATACTCTAAATCCGCAATGCCGATTTTCGACGTAAAAAATCCCGTCGCCGTCAAATTACGCATCAAAGTAAAGAAACTCACACCTTGCGATAAATGCTTCGGTGCTGTGCCCGGATACGCGATGTCATCCACAATGTTGATGCGCTGCGCCGCCGTAATTTCAATGAATTTTTTGCCAAAACGCTTGTTGGACTCCGAGTCCAACCAACGTAATCCACCGCGCATCGGTGTCTTAAACTCCGGCTTATCTTTTACAATGAATTCGATGAACGCCGTCACGCCGGATTGAGAGGCGCTACCCGATTTTCCATCGGCTGGAATGATGATGTCCGACAAGATCGTAATCGTATCCAATTCATGTTTATTTAAGAATACTTCCGCCTGTAATCTGGCTTCCATTTCTGCCTCTTCCTGCGTCCGACCGTTTGGTCTTTTAACCGGAACTTTGGCTAATTCTAAATTCTCAATCGCCTTTTCATCCGGATTGAATACGGCTAAGCCCAACGAACTCAAGCCCATATTTTTTAAATAGTCTCTTCTTTTCATTATAGGTTGCCTTTTTTACGTTGATCAATGATGTACTCAGATGTCCGTAGCGATAATGCCAAAATCGTCCAGGTTGCATTTTTGTCTCCCTGAGAAACAAATGGCGCCGCATCCGCGACAAATAAATTCTTCACGTCATGTGCCTGACAGTTAGAATTCAATACCGATGTACTCTTATTATCTCCCATACGAGCCGTTCCCACTTCGTGAATGATACGTCCTGGATCCGCTAACCCGTAATTGTTTTCTGCACCCGGTTTTTTGCCCATCGGCTCGCCACCCATCGCATGAATAATTTCCTCAAAAGTGTCCTGCATGTGCTTCGCCTGCTTCACCTCGTAATCGCTCCACTTGTAATTGAAACGTAACACAGGAATACCATATTTGTCCACCACATTCGGGTCGATTTCACAATAATTGTCCTCACGAACAACCGGCTCACCACGTCCCGCAAAACTTACGTAAGATCCGTAGAAACGACGGTAATCTTCTTTCAAAGTTGCGCCATATCCACCCGCTGCCTTTTTCAAGCCATCACGTGTGAAATTCTCCCGACCATTTAATCCTTCAATGCCCCAGCCAAAACCATAGCTTGGCATACCCATACCTCCACCGTATTCGATGTGGTATCCACGAGGAAAATCTAATTTTGCGTTGTCTAACCACCACGGAGTGTAAATGTGCATACCACCTACACCATCTTCATTGTAACGCTTGCGGTTAAACAAAGACGGAATAATCGCAGAACGCGACGCACCCGTCGAGTCATTTAAATATTTACCCACGACACCACTCGAATTGGCTAAACCATTCGGGAAGCGTGAGCTTTTAGAATTCAATAATAAACGAGCCGTTTCACCCGCACTGGCTGCCAAAACAACAATTTTCCCTTTCACGGTATATTCTTGCATCGTTCCTGTGTGGACATACGAAACGCCCGTAGCTAATCCCGTTGCTGGATCTGTCAACACCTCACGTGCCATAGCGAAAGGCAACATCGTTAAATTGCCCGTTGCTGCCGATGGCTTAATCAAAACAGACGAAGAAGAGAAATCCGCATATGCTGAACACCCACGATTACATTGACCGCAATAAAAACATTGGCCACGCTCATTGTTGATGGGTTTTGTCAACATCGACATCCGCGAAGGATAGGTCGGTATACCTAAGGCTTTATTCGCCTTTTTAATCATTAACTCATGCAAACGAGGTTTAGGAGCGGGTAAGAAATAACCATCCGGATTATTCCGAAGGCCTTCATTACTGCCAAATACCCCGATCATCTTATCCACCTTATCGTAATAAGGTTTCATATCATCGTAGCCTATCGGCCAGTCATCACCCAATCCATCGATACTTTTACGTTTGAAATCATCCGGTCCAAAACGTAGGGAAATACGTCCCCAGTGGTTCGTACGACCACCGACCATCCGTGAACGGAACCAGTCGAATTTCGTGCCTTCTTTGCGTGTGTAGGGTTCTCCATCGATGTCCCAACCGCCATAGGCCGCGTCAAAATCACCAAAATTACGGAGAGACGAACTCGAACCGCGACGAAGAGATTCGTACGGCCACTTTAATTGAGTCATGTCTTTGGGGTCTGCTGGATCGAACGGTTGGCCTGCTTCCAACACACAAACTTTGGCTCCCGCCTTGGTTAATGTATGTGCTGCCATCCCTCCACCGGCTCCAGAGCCTACAATCACCACATCGAAAACTTCCTGCTGGGATTGAATGTATATAGACGAATTAATCATAGTTATTGATAAGGTTTTAAAGAATGGTAAATGTATAAAATTTGACTTATTTTTGTCCCTACTAGCGACAAAAATTTTGGCCAAAAAAACACCCGATGGGCAAGAGCCTTTGAAAAAAGGAGAGACCCCACTTTCCAGACAGTTTAATCAAATCAAAGCCAAGTATCCTGGAGCCATTTTGCTATTCCGGGTAGGTGACTTTTATGAGACGTTTGGAGAGGATGCGGTAAAGGCCTCCAAGATTTTAGGGATCACGTTAACGCGCCGGAATAACGGCAATGCCGACGATCATTTAGCTGGATTTCCTCACCATTCCTTAGATACCTATTTACCCAAATTAGTACGTGCTGGCCAGCGCGTAGCCATTTGTGACCAGCTGGAAAATCCAGCCGAAGCGAAAGGTATTGTGAAACGCGGTGTGACCGAATTAGTCACTCCCGGCGTTTCGTTTAACGATCAAGTGCTCGATCATAAACGCAATAATTACGTCGCCGCCATCAGTTACCAAGAAAAAGACGCGCAATACGGCGTGGCATTTTTAGATATATCCACCGGGGAATTCATGTGCTCACAGGGGCCTTTGGCCTATGTCCAAAAGCTGATTCAAAGTTTCATGCCCGCGGAGATTTTATACCCGAAAAAATACCGGTCGGTTTACCAAGAAAATTTCGGCGACCAAACCCATTCCTTCTCCTTAGAAGAGTGGATTTTTTCACATGAATTTACCTATCCTTTATTGACCGAACATTTCAAGACTAAAAATCTGAAAGGTTTTGGGATCGAAAATATGCCGCTCGGCATCATCGCAGCCGGGGTGATTCTACATTACCTCGCAGAGACCGAGCATAAACAGGTAGGTCATATCGCAACGATCCAACGAATCGAAGAGGATAAATTTGTGTGGCTAGATCGGTTCACCATTCGTAATTTGGAGCTCGTTTATTCGGTGCAAGAAGGCGGAGTTCCGCTGATTTCATTATTGGACCAAACGCTCACGCCCATGGGTGCACGCTTGTTGAGGAAGTGGATGGTCTTGCCGCTGAAGGAGTTGGGGGCGATTCAGGAGCGCCAACAAGGCGTTGCGGGCTTATTGGAATTACCCGATGTCCTCGAGGCCTTAATCAATTTATTGAAGCCCATTGGTGATTTGGAGCGTTTGATTTCCAAAGTGGCAGCTGGTCGGATTAACCCGCGGGAATTGGTGCAGTTGAAACGCGCCTTGCAACAAATTCCAGCGATCAAGGAAACCTTGGCCTCACATCCCGCTGAAATTTTACAGAAGTGGGCGGATCAATTGAATCCTTGTTTGCATTTGGTGCAGAAGATTGAGTCCGCGTTGCGTGACGACGCACCGATGCTCGTGCATCAAGGTGGCATTATCAAAACAGGGTATCTAGCTGAGTTGGATGAGCTACATTTATTGTCGACAAACGGCAAAGATTACCTCGCCGCGATGCAGAAACGGGAGATTGAACGGACGGGGATAACGTCGCTGAAAGTGGCTTACAACAAGGTTTTTGGCTATTATTTGGAAGTGACTAATGCGCATAAAGACCGTGTTCCGCCGGAGTGGATTCGCAAGCAGACACTCGTGAATGCGGAGCGTTACATCACGGAGGAATTGAAGGGATATGAGGAGAAGATTTTAAGTGCGGAGGATAAAATATCGACGATTGAATTTGGGATTTTTCAGGAGCTGGTGCGT
>JBEDFG010000098.1:0-5426 GCA_041175285.1 Bacteroidota bacterium
GTCCAGTGTCTAGCGTCCAACGTCCAACGTCTAACGTCCAACGTCTAACGTCTAGCGTCTAATATCTAGAGTCTAATTGTAAATTTCGTCCAACCATTCAATTCAGACTGTACTGAAATTTGACCCGTGTGTAAATGAATGATGCGCTCGACAAGTGATAAGCCGATGCCATAGCCCTTCGAATTCGCTGTATTTTCACCACGGAAAAACGGTTGGAAAATATACGGTAAATCGCCCTCAGGAATGCCTTTTCCTTCGTTTTTCACTTCGATGACGATCTTATTATCTTCAATGGCTAGCTGTACAAATGCCTGCTTATTGGGGCTGAATTTGCACGCATTTTCCATTAGGTTTCTTTGATCATCAACAATTCCTCATCCTCCGGCATGAATTGCGTGTCAAATAACACTTTATACGATGTATTTAATTTCTGAGTTAAACTACGAGCTTCCCAAAGTATTTCATCAATTCGTATCAATTGAAATCCTGCCTGGTAGTCAGAAACGCTGATTTTATTTAATTCAAGTAAGGATTCCGTAATGGCTGCTAAATCTTGTGTATCCTCTAATACGGACGTAATTGTCGACTTATAATCGGCTGTGGAGCGCTCATTTAATAAACTAACTTCTAACTGTGCCGAAATCTTTGTTAATGGATTTTTTAACTCATGCGAAACATTGGCAATAAATGTCTTTTGAAATCGAAATGCACTCTCAATCCGCTCTAATAATCGGTTAATGGTAGCCACCATTTTGCCTATTTCATCCTCTGAATCTGCGGTTTCCAGTCTTTGTTCCAAACGTTTCGGTGATAGTAAGTCTACTTGTTTAATGACCTCTGAAATCGGACTTACTGCCCTACCCGCAAAAAACCAACCCGATATCACGACGATGAATACAAACAATAGAAATAAAGCAATCAAAATATTCTTTAAATCCTTGGCATTTTCAGCCGAATATTGGTCAACCGCACCTGCAAAAACAACGATTTGACCCTCTGGAGTAACAAAAACAGTGCCGAGTACCTCCAAATCATCCATCTCAAATCGGACCTCTTTCTTCTTAAAAACCTCTTTGACCCGGTTAACATCAATATGAAAATTGATCGTGTCGTTTGACCGATAAATACGCTCATTACACGTGTCATAAGCCATTATATTCTCCCGGAATAAGATATCCCGGTTGGCCCGGTCGATGATGCGTAAGAGCTTCGAATCTACCTGATTTACATTGACTAATAATTCAGCGGCGGTATTTGCTTTTTGGCGCAGCCGACTGTAAAACTTGTCTTTGTAATTCTGTTGGGTGAAAACATAGATAATGAAATACGATACGAATAAAATCGCCGAAACTAAATACGTAAACTGATATGTTAGTCGGGAACGTATCTGCATCTTATTCTTGTCGTAAAATGTAACCCATACCAAATTGCGTATGGATTAATTTGCTAGGAAAGCCTTTATCCACCTTTTTACGCAAGTAATTTACATATACTTCGATCAAATTTGAGCTATTTTCGTCTTCGACCTCCCAGATATTTTCGGCAATTTCAGCCTTAGAAATGACTTTTTCTTGATTGCGGAGAAAATATTCCATCAATTGGAATTCCTTCGCCGTTAGGTTAATTTTTTGCCCTGATCGTGATACAATCTTACTGGTTAGATCTAATTCTAAGTCGGCAAATTTCAATACCTGTGCCTCGATCATCGTCTGATTGGATCGTTTAATTAAGGCTTTCACACGAGCTAAAAACTCTTTAAAGTCAAATGGTTTCGCCAAATAATCATCTGCACCTGCATCAAAACCCTCCAATTTATCGTCGGTGGTACTCAAAGCTGTCAACATCAATATAGGCGTTTGGACACCTTCTAGACGTAATTTTCGGCATAATTCGAGGCCGTTAATCCCTGGAATAATGATATCCGAAATGATTAATTGATACGTATTTCGTGTAGCTAATTGATGTCCCATATGGCCATCATACGCTACTTCTACTATATAGTTATTCTCCTCCAATCCTTGTTTTAAGGATTGAACGGTTTTAGGCTCGTCTTCAATTAATAAGATTTTGACCATCTAACGTAAGATACTCACCAAATCAGCCGGTGAATAATTTATCGATTTAAGTACTTTATTGTCTGCCTTGCGATACACCTTCCACAACCCATTTTCTTCCACAATTTCAGCTTCCGTTCCGTCTTTATCCGCATAAAACTGGACCGTTGCTTCGGCTTCAGCTAGGCTCTGGCAAGCTTTAGACATGTTGGAACGCTGAACCTCGTTGAATAATTCAACGAATTTTTCACCCATTCCGAACTCTAAAACAGCACCCGAAAGGACATATTGTAAATCACATAAGGCATCCGCAATTTCAACTAAATCATTAGCTGCAATGGCTTCTTTGAGTTCGTCTAGTTCTTCGGCCAACAAGCTTACGCGGAGTTGGCAGCGATCTGCGCTTGGAATACTTGGTTTATCCACAATGGGTGCACCAAATGTTTGATGAAACTGGGCTACTTGGTTTAAAGAATCGAGTTTTTGCATGATTTAAGCGTTATTCCTTTAAAATTAAGCAATTATTTATCCATATTAAAAAGCTATTTAGCTACCTAATTGCTCCATTTGTGCACATTATCCACACTTATCCACATAAAATTGTGGATAACTAGTGAGGAAAATATACAATTGTTCACAACTGTGGATAAGTCGTGGAAAAGAATGAATCGAATCAAATTCTAGGTTTGCGGTCGACTTTCCGAAAAAGTACCATCTGAATAGAAAATTAGAACACGCTCAATTTTCTTTTCTAGATAACTTGGATTCGTTGTTGCTGCGGATATGGGAGTTGGCGCACTCGCAACACGCTCTGAATTATTGCTTTCTTTAGTCCGTCTGAGATTTGATTGTACGATCGTTTGTTCAGTCGAATTATTTTTAACGGATTCTGAGGGCGTTGGTAAAATTGTGTCAAAAAGAGAAGGAGTTGAAGGAGCTGCGGTTATTTCCTTAACAATAGCAACAGATCCTAACGTACGATCCTCAAATAATAAATCCTCAGCCGTGATTTCTGGAAATACACGTAAAATCTTCTGAACGACATCTAAACTAGGCTTATTACGACCAGAAAGAATATGTGATATACTACTACGAGGAATCCCTAATTTATCAGCGAATTGTGAAGCACTTAATTGCTTGCGCTTAATTAACAATTCGATCTTCTCACTTAAATTCATAATTGATTTTTGTAAACAAATAGTATTACAAAAGTAAATTATAAATTAACAAAAACAAATTCAAATTTGGGTACAAATGTAATTTACAAAAGTGATATACAATCAGAGTGCAACGTAATCAGTTTACTTTTGTAAAGAGATCCAACTCCCTTTTTAAAGTCCTTTTTAGACATACCCAATTCAAAATAGATCTCTTCTGCTGGGCTTTTATCATGTAATTTCAGGACTCCATTGTTGGCTTTTATCGCATTTAATATACGCTCAGCTTGAGCATCAATACGTACCATACCTACTGGTTCTAAACGTAAATCAAGTTTACCATCAGGTCTAATGTTACTTATGTATACATCAGTCGGCTCACCGAAAGTTAGATTTGTAAACACTTGATTTTTGAACAACATTCCAATTTTACAATTGTTTACCAGGCATTTGATTCCTAGATCCGTGTGTTCAAATGGAATTGCTGAAACTTTGTCTCCAATTGTAAATTCACTTCCATCGGTGACAGGAAGAAATTTTTCAATTCGGGCTGATGCGACGATGCGATCTGTTTGTCCATCTAGATAGATATAAACAAAATAGGATCTGCCGACTGACATCTTTTGGAATTGTTGGCTAAAAGGAACAAATAGATCTTTGGCTAATCCCCATTCCATAAATACACCTAGAGGCGTAACAGATTTAACTTCTAGGTAAGCAAATTGATCAATGGTAGCCTTTGGCTTGAGTGTCGTTGCAATAATGCGATCTTCTGAATCGCGGTAAATGAATACGTCGATAAAATCATCTATTTGATAATTTTCTGGTACATATTGTAGCGGAAGTAAGATTTCGTCTTCATAGCCATCTAGGTATAAACCGAATGGTACTTCTTTAATAATGCGTAGGTGATTGTATTCACCAATTCTCAATTCATTTTCCATAAAAAAACCCGGTTGATTGAACCGGGTTGTAAAGGTAAGGATAGATTTTGGTTTAGACTACCACATTGTTCTCGCGCAAGGCTTGATTCAATGAGGTTTTTAAATCTGTGCTTTCTTTTCGTTTGCCTATAATAAGGGCACATGGCACTCCATATGTTCCTGCTGGGAAATTCTTTTGAATTGATCCTGGAATAACAACTGAGTTTTCAGGTACGTATCCAATGTATTCCACTGGTTCTGGCCCACTAACATCGATAATTTTAGAACTACCAGTAATGGTAACTCCAGCACCTAAAACAGCCTTTTTACCAATATGAGCACCTTCTACAACAATACAACGAGAGCCAATAAACGCTCCATCTTCAATGATTACTGGAGCAGCTTGAGGTGGTTCAAGTACGCCACCGATTCCCACTCCACCACTTAAGTGAACATGTTTACCGATTTGCGCACAACTACCTACAGTCGCCCACGTATCTACCATGGTTCCTTCGTCAACATACGCACCGATATTCACATAGGAAGGCATTAATATCGTTCCCTTAGCCAAAAATGCACCATAACGTGCGACAGCTGGGGGAACTACACGTACGCCCAATTCCTTATAATTTGTTTTCAAACGCATTTTATCGTGGTATTCGAAAATACCCACTTCACTAACAGCCATTTGGCGGATCGGAAAGTACATCACGATGGCTTTCTTAACCCATTCATTTACTTGCCATGATCCATCTGCCTTAGGTTCAGCTGTACGTAGTTCGCCAGCATCCACAGATGCGACTACTTGTTCAATGGCAGCGATAACTTCAGGGGTATTTCTAGTCTCAGGTTTTTCCCAAGCCGATAAAATGATTTGTTCTACTGAATTCATATGATATGTATGCAAAAATTTAAGAGTGCAAATTACCAATAAAAGACTTTTATCTCGACTCCTTAGCCAAATAAATCTTCCCTAAATCTAGTATAAGCCATTTTTTGCCCTAAAATACGAAGCAAATTTAACTTAAACTTTAAATAGCTAAGTAGCTGATTATCAGTTAATTGATAATTGATTCCAAATAATGTTTTGTGCAAAAAGGCTTGAAAATTAGCCAAATAAACAAATGACATTCTGTCACTCCCCTGCCCCACTAGATTCGCGAAGCATTTCCTTATTCAAATATGCAAAATATTTTTGAATAAAAAACGTATCCGAGCTAAAATTATCATAAAACTTATATTATTAGCAATGTTGCTAAATTTGAAATGTTCGATTTACAATTGTTTAATAT
>JBEDFG010000099.1:0-5183 GCA_041175285.1 Bacteroidota bacterium
AAACGTTTTGATTATTTACTTTTCCCTAATTTTAAAGGGGAAAACTCGCTCGATAATTCGTGGTATGTCGTATTACAACATACTCAAACGAAGGAATTATTTACGGTTGCCATCAATTTCAAGAAAGGTTCTTTACGAAAATGGGTTCAAGAAGGCCATTATTTGTCGAACTATGGAATTGCACAGATTTACCCAGATGCGATGACTGCGGGCAACTATCAATTATACCTCGTGCTTCGAAATTCAAGCAGAAACAAACTGTATCGCTTGGACCAATCACACGAAATACGTCTTTAACTTAGCGCTTTAACATCCCGCCTAGATTAGGCATTTTCATTTTCCCGTCCTGCACTTTATTCATCATGCGCATCATTTTACGCATGTCTTCGAATTGCTTCAACAAGTTGTTTACTTGTTGGATCGAAGTACCCGAACCTGTAGCAATACGATTCTTACGAGAAGGATTTAGGATATCAGGATTTTGACGCTCTTTGGCAGTCATGGATTGAATGATAGCTTCGATCGGCTTGAAAGAGTCGTTGGAGATATCCACATCTTTCACTGCCTGTCCCATTCCTGGAACCATGCCCATCAAATCCTTGATATTTCCCATCTTCTTGATTTGCTGCAATTGTGCGTAGAAATCTTCGAATGAGAAATTATTTTGACGAATCTTCTTATTTAATCGAGCCGCTTCATCCTCATCAAATGCCTGTTGGGCACGTTCTACGAGTGAGAGTACGTCACCCATTCCCAAAATACGGTTCGCCATCCGGTCTGGATAGAACTGATCCAAGGCCTCCATTTTTTCCCCGGTGGAGATGAATTTAATAGGCTTGTCTACTACCTGGCGAATGGATAAGGCAGCGCCCCCACGTGAATCACCATCCAATTTGGTCAAAACAACACCGTCAAAATTCAGTCGCTCGTTAAACGTTTTTGCTGTGTTTACCGCATCTTGACCCGTCATTGAATCCACGACGAATAAAATCTCTGTGGGTTTCACCGCGTCTTTCACAGCCGCGATTTCGTTCATCATCGCTTCATCCACGGCCAAACGGCCAGCTGTATCCACGATAACCACTTTCTTACCCATTTTACGTGCGTAAGAAAGCGCATTTTCTGCAATAGAAACGGCATTTTTATTCTCGGGCTCCGCATAGACTTCAACGCCTACTTGCTCACCTAATACTTTCAATTGATCGATTGCCGCTGGACGATAAATGTCACAGGCAACCAATAATACATGACGGCCTCCTTTTTTGAGATATTGAGCTAATTTACCTGAGAAAGTTGTCTTACCTGAACCTTGAAGTCCAGCGATTAAAACAACGGCAGGGTCACCTTTAATGTTGATATCCTGTTTGCTTCCACCCATCAACTGCGTTAATTCGTCCTGTACGATTTTAACGAGTAATTGACCTGGCTCTACGGCAATAAGGATTTTTTGCCCCATCGCTTGATCTTTGATACGATCAGTGATTTCTTTGGCAACCTTATAGTTAACATCGGCATCCATTAAGGCGCGACGAATTTCTTTCACTGTAGCAGCGACGTTTACATCTGTGATCCGACCGTTCCCTTTCAGGGTACGCATCGCAGAGGTCAACTTGGAACTTAAATTTTCAAACATAGTATCTTAAAAAAGGAATGCAATTTACGATTTTTCGAGCAAATATTTAGTCAAAAATAATCGTCTTATTTTGATGTATGAATATCCGATCTTCCAGTACTATTTTCAGTGCATTGGCTAAAACGATCTTTTCAACATCCTTCCCAGAACGGGCCATCTCTTTCGCCGAATAAGTATGGTTTACAGGCGTTACATCCTGACAAATGATCGGACCTTCATCTAAATCATCCGTGACAAAATGTGCAGTGGCTCCGATAATTTTCACACCCCGATCGAAGGCTTGTTGGTAAGGCTTCGCCCCCACAAATGCTGGCAAAAATGAATGATGAATATTAATCATTTTACCAAGGTATTTGGCTGCAAAATCAGGAGTCAGAATTCGCATATATTTGGCTAATACAACAAGATCTGGATTCATCTTCTGGATTAATTGATGAATTTGATCTTCATGTGCCTCCCGGGATAAGCCGTCTGCAGGAACATAATGGAACGGTATTTGGAATTGTGTGCACAAAGACTGTAGCGTAGCATGATTCCCGATTACGGCCAAAATCTCAAATGGAAGGTCTTGGAATTGAGAGCGAATTAATAAATCACCCAGGCAATGATGTTCTTTGGTTACTAGAATGACGACCCTTTTGGTTTTGGGAGGGATTATATCAACATGTGCGCCAGATGGAAGCACGGCAGCTAATTCATGGTTTAAAGATGCCAGATCACATGTCCCTGTGAAAGAAACACGCATAAAAAAATGGTCCGTTAGTTCATCCACAAACTCATTTGTACGTGTAACATTTAATAATTTTTGAAATAATATGCCTGTAATCTTGTGCACTAAGCCCTTTTCATCTTGACAAGCAATCTTAATAATGGTTTCCATCAAAAAAAATGTTGGTAAATACTTCGAATTTAGTTCAAAATAATGAATTCCTATTTACCTTTGCAGGATTAGTTAGGCGGAGCCTGAGTAAATTATACGCAAAAAATAATTTAACGTTCAAATGGAAAAAATTAAAGTTGCCAACCCAGTCGTTGAACTCGATGGAGATGAAATGACACGCATTATTTGGAAGTTTATCAAAGACAAATTGATCCTTCCATATGTTGATGTTGATATCAAATACTATGATTTAGGTGTAGAATATCGCGACGAAACGAATGATCAAGTAACCATTGAAGCCGCTGAGGCAATTAAAAAATACGGCGTTGGTATCAAGTGTGCGACTATCACGCCAGATGAGGCTCGTGTTAAAGAGTTCGATTTGAAGCAAATGTGGAAATCACCTAACGGAACTATCCGTAACATCTTGGATGGTACTGTTTTCCGTGAGCCTATCGTTTGCGCTAACGTACCTCGTTTGGTTCCAAACTGGACAGCACCCATCATGATCGGTCGTCACGCATTTGGTGATCAATACAGAGCAACTGATTTCGTTACAAAAGGAAAAGGAAAGTTAACGGTTTCTTTCCAACCAGAAGATGGAGGCGAAGCACAAACATTTGAGGTATATAACTTCAAAGGTGATGGCGTTGCTTTAACGATGTATAACACAGATGAGTCTATCAAAGGATTTGCACACTCATGTTTCAACATGGCATTGAGCAAAGGATGGCCTTTATATTTATCAACGAAAAATACGATCTTGAAGAAATACGATGGTCGTTTCAAAGATATTTTTGAAGAAATCTACCAAGCAGATTACAAAGCTAAATTTGACGCAGCGGGTATCGTTTACGAGCACCGTTTGATTGATGATATGGTCGCTTCTGCTTTAAAATGGAATGGTAATTTCGTTTGGGCTTGTAAAAACTATGACGGAGACGTTCAATCAGACACAGTAGCGCAAGGCTTCGGTTCATTAGGTTTAATGACTTCTGTATTGATTACTCCAGACGGAAAAGTAATGGAAGCTGAGGCTGCTCACGGAACGGTAACACGTCACTACCGTGATCACCAAGCTGGAAAGCCAACATCAACGAATCCAATTGCTTCCATCTTTGCTTGGACACGTGGATTGGAATTCCGTGGAAAATTAGATAACAATGTAGCCTTGATTAACTTCTGCCAAACCTTAGAAAAAGTTTGCGTAGAAACAGTCGAGTCAGGCAAAATGACAAAGGATTTAGCTGTATGTATTCACGGTAATAAAGTCAATCATGGCGAACATTATCTATACACAGAAGAGTTCTTAGAAGCGTTAGATTCAAACTTGAAAGTGGCTCTAGCTTAATTCAATTTAGTCCAATAAAAAAGCCATCCGTTCATGAACGGATGGCTTTTTTTATTGATTAATAATTATTCATTGACTAATATCGATCGCGTATAAGAAGTTCCAGAACCGGTAGCAAGAATAAGTTTATATACTCCTTTGCCAATGGTACTGGTAGGCAACAAAAATGCACCATCTGTAGGAATGACCCCTTGCAATACGAGACGACCATCTACTGCGTATAAGGAATATACGGCCCCTTTTAAATCTGAAACGGATTGAACCGTAGCACCCGGACCTACAATTGGATTCGGGTAGATTGACAAGCCTCCATCGGAAGGTAAAATATAATTCAATTCGGCAGCAGGAGACAAGCAAGTCAATGCTGCTGAATATTTTTTCGCTGCGTAAATTGAATATGTTCCACTGGTATTTACGCGCAACTGATTTCCGGTTACAGCAACTACTTTACCATCTTGCTTCCATATGAAATCAGTTCCTACCGGCTTATCACTCGTAGCAATAAAATAGGGGCTAGCAACACTTAAACTAGGCTTCGCGGGCAGATCCAAGAAAGAGACCTGAACAGCCGCTGAATATCCAGATTTACAAGCTGAGCTATTAATCGTCAAAGCCTTGTATGAACCTGAATTCGTAACCTTAATTACCTTAAGTGTATCGTTGGTTGACCAAACATAAGACGACGCACCTCCGGAAACGGTTAATTCAACAGATCCTCCTTGGCAGGCAATTAATTCGCCTTTTGATGTCACGACGGGTGCGGAAGGAGGTGTAATATTATTCAATTCAAATGTGGGAATCCTAAACTCATTTCCGAGCGCATCCTCAAAGCGAAGCGAGTATTTACCTGGGCTCAAGGTTTGTTTAGTAGATTGAGTGCTAATAACAGCTTCGGAGGCGTTCAACCACTGCGTCTTGGGAAAATTCGATTTGGTAGAAACGACTAATTCATTGGAAGGGCCGCATTGCAAAGCGATCGTTGGCAATAGGGCAGGCGAAATAGGCTTTGAATTCGTAAAAAATGCCTCATTTAATTTATCCTTCCATAGTTCAGCTACTTGCGTGTAGGCATTTGGCGTAAAGTGGACGCAACTTGCATAATAATCGTTAGATCGCGGTATTTCAACTTGATCGGTATTCGGGCCACTATACATTTGAGAAAAAATCCCATCGGTGACCATCTCTTTTTGAACGGCAATAATATCATTATTCCAAAGTAAAGCCGTACAAGTACCGTCTACAATTCCAGGAAAACCTACGTATGGCGTTGCGCCAAATGAGGCTTCACTGACAACCCAAGGAATATTGAGCCCGGTATG
>JBEDFG010000100.1:0-5155 GCA_041175285.1 Bacteroidota bacterium
GTCAATTCGCTTTTTGACTATTTTAGATTAATTCAGAATCAATCACTTGAACTTTTCCCCAAAGGTGTTTGTTCTCGTCTATGAACTTTTTGTGTAGCGGATGATACAGATATTCGGATTCCTTTGTCGCGTTTTCAAACACTAATACGACAGAAAAAGTATAACTTCCATCCGTCGCTCCTTTGTCAAACTCGGTTACAATCGGTCTGCCAACATGTGCTGTTTGGATCATCGGTAACGTACCAAGTTGTTTCAAAGCCGCAAGTAGTTGGGCCTTTTCGGCTTCATTGCTTGGGTTTTTGGCCCAAAATAATACATGATGAATGAAGGTCATGGATGTTTTTGCATTAGTTAAAAGGCCGCTGGCTGCTGTAGCTAAACCGGCTTGTTGGAGGAAATTTCTTCTTGAAGTCATTAATAGATTATTTAATATTATTCAATTCTACGATGGAAAAATTACAAAAGCAATTAATCATTACAGGTGCTACAGGTATGGTAGGAGAAGGTGTCCTACACGAAGCCATCAATTCTCCATTTGTTAGTCAAATTTTAGTTGTCAACCGCAAGCCTTGTGGCGTGAATCATCCAAAGGTCAACGAATTTCTTTTGCCGGATTTTCTTAAGCCTGAAGAAATGCGCGCAGCAATCAAGGGCTATGACGCTTGTTTATTCTGCTTAGGCGTTTCTTCGGTTGGCATGAACGCCCACGAATATAAACAAAAGACCTATGATCTTACCTTAGGTTTTGCCAAAGTATTACATGAAGAGAACCCCAGCATGTCATTTAGTTACATTTCTGGATCGGGAACAGATACATCCGAGCAAGGCCGATTAGCGTGGGCACGCGTGAAAGGTAAAACGGAAAACGACCTGGCTAAATTGGGGTTCGCTGATTATTATTCATTTAGGCCCGCCATGATTAAGCCGACTCCAGGTTTGAAAAATGCCTTAGCCTTTTACAAATACATCAATTGGATATTCCCTATTCTCAAGTTTGTTGCTCCACAAATGGCATGTACCCTGCGAGAACTAGGCGAAGCGATGTTGGAAGTTTCCGTTTTTGGCTCGTCAACAAAAACAATTGAAGGGAATGATATTTTGGCATTAGCCAAGCAAATGCGTGCTCGTTTATAGCTTTTTGGCTATTTTTGTCAGATAAATTAAATGAAATACCGTGAATAAGAAAGTTGTACTAATGATTTTAGATGGTTGGGGAATCGCAACCAACCCAAAAGTTTCAGCCATCGATGCTGCAAAAACTCCGTTTGTTGACTCACTATATCAAAAATATGCACATTCGAAGTTAGAAGCTTCTGGGGAGGCCGTAGGACTTCCAGAAGGGCAAATGGGAAATTCAGAGGTAGGGCACATGAATTTGGGTGCGGGTCGTGTGGTATATCAAAATTTAGTACGCATTAATAAAGCTGTTCGCGAAAATACATTGGGTCAAGAACCTGAGTTAGCAAAGGCTTTTGATTATGCCAAAAAAGAAAATAAATCGGTTCACTTCATGGGCTTGGTGTCTGATGGTGGTGTCCATGCACACATCGAACACTTGAAGTCTTTGTTGACATCCGCTTCCGAAGCGGGTTTAACTAATGTATTTGTTCATGCTTTTACGGATGGACGTGATACTGATCCTAAGTCGGGCATGAAATTCATGACTGATTTAGTCAACCATACTAAGAAAACAGGAACTTCGGTTGCTTCTGTCACTGGTCGGTATTTTGCGATGGACCGAGACAATCGTTGGGAACGTGTTGCCTTAGCTTATCATGCGATGGTAGATGCCGAAGGCACACCTACGCAAGATGTATTGGCTTCTATCCAAGCGAGTTACGATGAAGGTGTAACGGATGAATTTATCAAGCCAATTATTGCAACAGATGCAGCGGGTAAGCCCTTGGCTAAAATCGCAGCTGGAGATGTGGTAATTTGTTTCAATTTTCGCACAGACCGTGGTCGTGAAATAACTCAAGCTTTAACGCAACGAGATTTTCATGAAGAGAATATGCACAAGTTGGACTTGTATTACTTAACTATGACGGAATACGATAAAGAATTCCAACATGTCAAAGTAATCTTCAATGACTCAAACTTGCCGATGACGATGGGAGAGGTTTTAGAAGGTGCAGGTAAAAAGCAAATTCGTATCGCTGAAACAGAAAAATATCCACATGTGACCTTTTTCTTTTCAGGAGGTCGCGAACAGTTATTTAAAGGTCAAGAAAATATCCTCCGTAATTCACCTAAAGTAGCAACTTATGATTTGCAACCGGAGATGTCGGCAGCTGATTTACGTGACGCTTTAATTCCGGAATTGGAAAAAGAGGAAGTTGACTTTGTATGCTTGAATTTCGCTAATCCGGATATGGTTGGCCATACAGGTGTTTTTGAGGCAGTAGTTAAGGCTGTAGAAACGGTAGATTCTTGTGCGGAGGCGGTTGTAAAAGCAGGTTTGGCACATGGATATTCATTCATTATCATCGCAGATCACGGAAATGCGGATGTCATGATGAATGAAGACGGCTCACCGAATACCGCTCATTCCACGAATTTGGTCCCATGTATTTTAGTGGATAATGACTTCCACCCAACACTTCAGAATGGTAAGTTGGGCGATGTTTCGCCAACTATCTTAAAGCTGATGGGTGTGGCTCAACCGAAAGAAATGACGGGTGTTCCATTGTTTTAGGCCTTATTTGTTGATAAATGACCATTCGATAAATAACAAATTTCGAAATTGTCAGTTTTAACATTTCTCTATTTACCTTTAATTGTTTTAAAATCATTTATGGCTAAAGTTGTTATTTTTGGTAATACCAAAACCGCCGAACTTGCTCTTTATTATTTGCAGAATGATTCTGATCATGAGGTAGTTGCCTTTACAGTGGAGCAAGATTACATTCAAGAGCCTACGTTTCATGGTTTGCCCTTGGTTCCTTTTGAGACAGTAGAATCTATATATCCTCCTGATGAATATAAATTCTTTGCTCCATTGACAGAGAAAAATATGAATCGCGTTCGTGCTCGCGTATATGAGCAAGGGTTAGAAAAAGGATATGCCTATATTTCGTATATCAGTTCGCACGCTACTGTATTAACAGACCAGATTGGTGAGAATTGCTTCATACTTGAAGATAACACGATTCAGCCTTATGTCAAGATTGGCAATAATGTCGTGTTGTGGTCTGGAAATCACATTGGACACCACGGTACAATTGGAGATCACGTATTCTTTACGTCACATGTTGTCTTATCTGGTGGTTGTAACGTTGGTGATTATAGTTTTATCGGTGTAAACGCGACAATCCGTGATCAAACTACTATAGGGGAGGGGACATTGATTGCGATGGGAGCAAATCTCACAAGACAAAAAACGGACCCATGGAGTATTTGGAAAGGTAATCCTGCAGAGAAAGCTGCGATTTCTAGTAAGGATATTAAGATCTAAAAAAAGCCCTTCGTTAAGAAGGGCTTTTTTTATTCAATGGGTTGGTTTGCCTCGTCGACAATCACGAAGATATCCTGCTTAGGCTTCTTCATTAGGTATTTCTCGCGGGCGTATTTTTCCAACAGGGCAGGATTTCCGATAACCATTCGTTTTTCCTTTTCTAATTCTTTGATTTTTTGTGTGTAAAAGGCTTTTTCAGCTTTCATTTCGCTCAGCTCACTCCACAATCGATATTGTACGGTAAGATCATTCGAATCCAATATAAACATCCAAGCAAATAGGATGCTCGTTGATATTGAATAAAAGCGATATTTTCCCCAAAAAAGCCTTTTGACAAAATTCATTATTCCTTAGAAATTCAATCCTGGGAAATAAGCATTTGCTCCCAATTCTTCTTCTATACGAAGTAATTGGTTGTATTTAGCCATACGGTCAGAACGAGATGCAGAACCAGTTTTGATTTGGCCTGTGTTCAATGCAACTGCTAAGTCAGCAATTGTCGCATCTTCTGTCTCTCCTGAACGGTGTGACATGATGTTTTTGTATGAATTGCGTTTCGCTAAGTTAACCGTATCGATTGTTTCTGTTAACGAACCAATTTGGTTTACTTTAACTAATACTGCGTTAGCAACACCTTTTTCGATACCTTCTTGTAAACGTTTCACGTTTGTTACGAATAAATCGTCACCAACTAATTGACACTTAGATCCGATCAATTTAGTTTGCTCAGCCCAGCCAGCCCAATCGTCTTCAGCCATACCATCTTCAATCGAAATGATTGGGTATTTGTCAGCCCAAGTCTTCCAATAAGCAGCCATTTCCATGTTATTCAATTGCTTGCCATCTGACTTTTTGAAGGTATAAAGACCTGTTTTTTCATCATAGAATTCAGAAGCAGCTGCATCCATTGCGATGAAAATTTCTTCGCCTGGTTTGTAACCTGCTTTCTCGATTGATTGCAATACGATTTCGATCGCTTCTTCGTTCGACTTGATGTTAGGGGCAAATCCACCTTCATCACCTACGTTTGTCGAATATCCTTTTGATTTCAACACACCTTTCAATGCGTGGAAAACTTCAGTACCCATACGCAACGCGTGTGAGAAAGATTCAGCTTTCGCTGGCATGACCATGAATTCTTGGAAATCGATTGAGTTGTCCGCATGCGAACCACCGTTCAAGATGTTCATCATCGGAACTGGTAATGTGTTTGCGTTAACACCACCGATGTAACGATATAATGGCAAACCTGCCTCTTGAGCTGCTGCCTTGGCAACAGCCATAGAAACACCTAAGATTGCGTTTGCGCCTAATTTTCCTTTGTTTGAAGTACCATCTAATTCAATCATTAAACGGTCGATCATGTTCTGCTCAGAAACCTCTAAGCCCCATAATTCTTCAGCAATAGCTCTATTTACGTTTTCAACAGCTTTTAAAACCCCTTTACCTACGTAAACTGATTTATCTTCATCACGAAGTTCAACCGCCTCATGGATACCTGTAGATGCTCCAGAAGGAACTGCTGCTCTTCCAAAAGCTCCGTCTTCGGTTTTAATATCAACTTCGATTGTTGGATTTCCGCGTGAATCTAAAATTTGTCTTGCGTGTACGTACTGTATTGCACTCATCTTTTTATTGTTATTGTGAATAAATGATTACGATGTAATTGCTTAAATTGCCTTGCAAAATAACGCAAAATTT
>JBEDFG010000101.1:0-7911 GCA_041175285.1 Bacteroidota bacterium
GATGATGCACTCTGGAGCCCGTGGTTCTCGTGAGCAAATTCGTCAACTAGGTGGTATGCGTGGTTTGATGGCTAAGCCTCAGAAGAACTTACAAGGTTCGGTTGGTGAAATCATCGAAAACCCAATCCTTTCTAACTTTAAAGAAGGTCTTGACGTATTAGAGTACTTTATCTCAACGCACGGTGCACGTAAAGGTTTGGCAGATACTGCCTTGAAAACAGCCGATGCGGGTTACTTGACTCGTCGTCTACATGACGTAGCGCAAGACGTTATCGTGAACGAAGAAGATTGCGGTACGTTACGTGGTATTGAAGTATTCCCATTGAAAGATAATGACGAGATCATCGAGCCATTATCAGAGCGTATCTTAGGTCGCGTTTCTGTACATGATGTCATTGATCCAGTTTCTGGTGAAATGATCGTTGAGTCAGGCGAAGAGATCACAGAGATCGCAGCGCAAAAAATCGACGAAACAGCTATCGATTCGGTAGAAATTCGTTCGGTATTAACCTGCGAAACGCGTAGTGGTGTTTGTGCGAAATGTTACGGACGTAACTTGTCTACAGCACGCATGGTGAACATCGGTGAGGCAGTAGGTGTCATTGCATCTCAGTCTATCGGTGAGCCAGGAACGCAGTTGACATTACGTACCTTCCACGTGGGTGGTACAGCTCAAAACGTTTCATTAGACGCTAGTGTTAAAGCTAAGTTTGATGGTGTTGTGAACTTTGAAGAAGTACGTACAGTAACATCTACGGATGCAGATGGCAACCCTACTGAAATCGTGATGGGTCGTTCAGGTGAAGTTCAGATTGTTAACCCGGCTAACAAGCAGGTGTTGATTTCGAACAACGTTCCTTACGGTTCATTCTTACGTGTGAAAGAAGGTCAAGCGATCAAAAAAGGCGAAGAAATTTGCGTTTGGGATCCATACAATGCGGTAATCTTATCTGAAGCTGAAGGTAAAATTGAATTCGAAGCAATCGAAGAAAACAATACTTACAAAGAGGAAGCGGATGAGCAAACAGGTATGCGTGAGAAGGTGATCATCGAGTCGAAAGACAAGACGAAAAACCCATCCGTAATCATTACAGCTAAAGGCAAGGAGAATTTGGTATACAACGTTCCAGTAGGTGCACGTTTAACAATCAGCGACGGGGAGAAAATCAAAGCGGGTCAAATTATCGCTAAGATTCCACGTGCAGCAGGTAAAACGCGTGACATTACGGGTGGTCTACCACGTGTAACTGAATTATTCGAAGCACGTAACCCTTCTAACCCAGCAGTCGTTTCTGAAATTGACGGTGTAATTTCTTATGGTATCATCAAACGTGGTAACCGTGAAATTATCGTTACGCCAAAAGAGGGGACAGAACGTCGTTACCTAGTACCATTGACTCGTTTTATCTTGGTACAAAATAATGACTTCGTTCGTGCTGGTATGCCATTATCTGATGGTGCAATTACACCTTCTGATATCTTGAAAATCAAAGGACCAACAGCGGTTCAAGAATACTTAGTTAATGAGATCCAAGATGTATACCGCTTACAAGGGGTAAAAATCAACGATAAGCACATCGAGTGTATTGTACGCCAAATGATGCAGAAAGTGGAGATCCTTGAACCAGGTGATACGCAATTCTTACAAGGTCAAAACGTAGATCGTTTTGTCTTCCGTCAAGAAAATGACTTGATCCTAGACAAGAAAGTAATCTTAGACGCTGGTGATTCTGAGAAATATAAAGCAGGTATGATCCTTACAGCACGCGCTTTACGTGATGAGAACTCATCATTAAAACGCCGTGACTTGAAGTTGATGAAAGTACGTGACGCGCAAGCAGCCGTTTCTTCATCTAACTTACAAGGTATCACACAAGCTTCTTTAGGTACAGATTCATTTATCTCAGCTGCATCGTTCCAGGAAACAACGAAAGTTCTTTCTGAGGCTTCGATCCGCGCGAAACAAGATACCCTTGACGGCTTGAAAGAGAACGTTATCGTGGGTCACTTGATTCCAGCTGGTACAGGTGTTCGTCGCTACCAAAATATTCTAGTAACTTCTGCTGAAGAAATGAAGCAACTAGAAAAAGCGACAGCTACTGAAGTGGAAGAAGTAAAAGAAAGTGTAGCTAATTAATTAGACGCTAGACTTTAGACGTTAGACGTTAGACGCTAGTCATTTGACGTTTGATACTTGAAATTAGCCCTGAGCATTCATTTGTTCAGGGCTTTTTTTATGGGGCCCGGGACTCATTTTACTGGGTCTTATGTTTTTGCCAATATCTTGGATTTAGTATGCCCAAAGGCTCCAAAAGGCCTATTTTTCATCCGACACCCCCTAAATTCATGTGCATATCCATTTAGCGGATTTTAGGTTCTCTAACTTAAATCGCAATTTCAAGGTAGCAATCCGAACGATTGTGTACCTAACCCCAAAAACATGAATTCTATAGACGCCAATGTCACCAACACCCTGGAAAATCTATGGGCCAAAACGCGTGTCAATACACGCTCCATCTACCTCATCATCCTTATTTTACTGATCGGCTTCCTCTTCGCCCTCCCCTATATTTTTGTAGATATCAGTTCTCATAGTCGTGGCATTGTACGCAGTTCCTATGAAAATGTTCCGATCACCAATATGGTCGCGAGCCGAATCCTGTCGGTGCATTTTCAAACGAACCAACAAGTCCGCCAGGGTGATACGCTATTCATCTTAGATCCTGGAATTCTGAATACCGAAATGCAGTTGACAACGAACGAGCTATTACAAAATCAACAAGAGTTATCTGATGTAACGCGCGCTTTGCAAGGTTCGGATTTGTCGTTTGGGGAGGCGGCTATGCAGGCCAACTACAAGCATTATCAAGCTCAATTACATGAGTTAGGCGGAAGGGTGCATCA
This sequence comes from Bacteroidota bacterium, assembly GCA_041175285.1. Taxonomy (GTDB): domain Bacteria; phylum Bacteroidota; class Bacteroidia; order Cytophagales; family Spirosomataceae; genus Aquirufa. Next base: position 2,905 of record JBEDFG010000101.1, read on the forward strand.
GGCAGAAGTTACTCTGAAACGCAACCAACAATTATTCGATGCGCGCGTGATTCCGCCGCTGGAATATGAGCAGCATGTACATGCTTTGCAAGAAGTTAGAGATCAAGTTGATGTGGTTACAAAACGCCAACAAAGTCAATGGGAGCAACAGCGGACTGAGTTAAAGATCAGTCGTAGAGGCCAAAAAGCAGCGTTGAAAAAACTAGCACTCGAACAGAAACACTATGTCATTACGGCGCCTATTTCAGGGACAATCGTTAATTACAAAGGTTATGCCCCAGGGACATTTGTCAATAATGCCCATGTGATTGCAGAAATATCACCTGATCAAAAACTGCTTGTTGAATGTTTGGTGGCCACGCAAGACATCGGTTTGGTGCATGCGACGCAAAAGGTCCGCTTTCAAATGGATGCCTATAATTACAATTATTGGGGATTCGTGGAGGGTGAGGTGGTTGATATAGACCGCCATGTCAGCCAGCAGAATGATCAGCTTTTTGTGAAAGTACGCTGTCGGTTGAATCGCATGCACCTCAAACTCAAAAATGGGTATCAAGCTGGCATTCGAAAAGGGATGACATTATCGGCGCACTTCATCGTGACGCGCCGCAGTTTATATCAATTGCTATTTGATCATGTAGATGACTGGTTGAATCCAATCACGAACGGACAAAAATCTTAAGATGGCATCCTTTCGCGTCAAGCAGCATGATATCAAGGATTGTGGTGCAGCCTGTTTAGCTTCCATTGGGAACCATTATCGAGTTCAAATTCCGATTGCGCGGATTCGCCAACTGGCCAGTACGGATTTGCGGGGGACGACCATTTTGGGTCTGAGTCAAGCGGCAGAAAAAATGGGATTTAAGTCGAAGGGCATTCGAGGTACCTGGGATATCCTGGCTGAAATGCCACTGCCAGCCATTGCTCATCTTCATTTAAAAAATGGTTTGCAGCACTATGTGGTGATTCGTCGGGTGAAGAAAAACCAATTAAGCGTGATGGATCCGGCAACAGGTGAGGTGGAAGAATACTTGAAGGAAAGTTGGTTGGAAATTTGGACAGGTGTTGCCCTATTAATGGTCCCAGGAGAATCTTTTGCCCCTTTTTCAACCGGGAGTACCCCCCTATTTAGATTATGGAAATTAATTGAGCCTCATCGGATAATTTGGATTCAGGCGATTCTGGGGGCATTTGTCTATACTTTACTCGGATTAGGAATGTCCATCTACATACAGAAAATCACGGACTATGTGCTGGTGGATGGTAATCGCAACTTACTGAATTTGTTGAGCGTCGGGATGCTTGGGATGGTGGTGCTTCAGGTTTTTATTGGTACGAATAAGTCATTAATGGTAATGAAAACGGGCATGCAAATGGATGCTCGGTTGTTGCTTGGATATTACGAACATGTGTTGCGATTACCGCAAGCCTTTTTCGACACGATGCGCGTGGGTGAGATTACATCCCGGCTGAATGATGCGATTAAAATCCGGCATTTTATAAATGACGTGGCGATGGAAATATTGGTCAATTGCTTTGTCTTGGTATTTACGTTAGCTATGATGTTCCAAACATTCGGGCCGCTGGCGATGCTGCTCATGTGGTCTATTCCTGCTTATGGACTAGTGTACTGGCTGACGAACTGGCAAAATAAACGAATGGAACGCCGCTTAATGGAGGATGCGGCGCAGGTTGAAATCCATGTGGTGGAATCTTTGCAACATAGTCGGGCTATTAAGGAATTTGGAATCGCGGCATTTATCCAGCATAAAGCAGAGAACAGATTTGTCAAACTATTGCTTTCAGCCTATCAGGGAGGCAAAAATGCACTGTTTACGGCCAACAGTACCTTCCTGATTTCTCAAACAGTGACGATTGCTATCTTATGGCAGGGTGCGGGATATGTGCTGGACCGATCGATTACGCCAGGTGAATTATTCGCCTTTTATGCTTTAGTGGGATTTATCACGAATCCGATTCAGGCGCTGATGGGGGCCAATAAAGCAGTCCAGCACGCAATAATTGCCTCGGAGCGCTTGTTTGATTTGATGGATTTGGAGGTGGAGAATAATGAAGGTCTAATACATGTGGATCCGAGCGATATAGGGGATATTCAACTTAATCAAGTGGAATTTATGTATGGGACACGGACGCAAGTATTTTCGAGATGCACCTTGTGTTTTAAGCAAAATCAATGGACAGCCATTGTGGGAGAAAGTGGATCAGGGAAGAGCACCTTGTTTGCTTCGGAGCGCATGATATACGCCTGATTGATCCTCAAAGTTTACGGAAATTAATTCAACTCATACCGCAGCATGTAGACCTATTTACAGGCAATGTCATCGAAAATATTGCATTAGGTGAGACGGAACCAAACATTAAGCGCGTGGTTCAATTATGCCAAAAAGTAGGCATTGCCCCGTTTATTGAGCGCTTGCCAAGTACCTATCTAAGCTTGTTGGGCGAAAATGGAGCGATGTTATCGGGAGGCCAAAAACAACGTATCGCCATTGCACGTGCCTTATATCAGGATCCATCTGTCTTGCTTTTGGATGAGGCGACCTCGGCATTGGATGCGTTTGCAGAGGCGGAAATTCAACATCTGTTAAAGGAATTTGCTTGGCCAGCATGGTAGATGCGCATCAAATCATATTTCTACGCGAGGGCGGCGTTTCAGAAATGGGAACACATCACGTATTAATGGCGAAACACGGGGACTATTGGCGAATGTGGCAAAAACAACATGGGATTCTCCCAGTAGATTCGTAATTTGAAGGCTTATTCGAAAAATTATGGAAAACCAATCAGAAGAAAACCAGCTTAATATTGAATTACCAGAAGAATTGGCAGAAGGAGCCTATGTGAATTTAGCCTTAATCGCGCATTCGCCATCTGAATTTGTGATGGATTTTATTCGCATTTTACCTGGCTTACCGAAAGGAAAAGTAAAGTCCCGCGTTGTCATGACACCGGATCATGCCTACCGTTTGATGTTGGCCTTGCAAGAGAACATGCAGAAATATGAAGAGAGTTTTGGAGCCATTAATAAAGATGGAAGTGAGACGGGCTTCGATTTCCCGATGAATTACAATGGCCCGATAGGCGAAGCGTAAACGTTTTAGATTTTTTTATTTCAGAAAAGCCCGATTTTTTTCGGGCTTTTTGGGTAAAAAAAGTGCCCTAATTGCTTTTAAATCAAAACACAAGCGTAGCGTATGCCCATTTTAAATAAAGAAAATTTAGCCGCTGGATTTACATCCACGATCCCAGTTCAATTCCCCAATCAAGAAGTTTTCTCTTATCCAGAAAAAGTACTTCAATTTGGCACAGGCGTATTGCTTCGTGGTCTATGTGATTACTACATCGACAAAGCGAATCGCGAAGGTATTTTCAAGGGACGTGTGGTTCTGGTAAAATCGACGGATCGTCCAGGCGCAGATGCGTTTACGGAGCAGGATGGCTTATTTACGCATTGCATTAAAGGCATCGACAACGGCAAAGCCATTGAAGAAACAGTTGTCAATGCAGCCATTTCACGCACGCTAACTGCCGCGACGGAATGGAACTCTATTTTAGAATTGGCACAAAGTGCAGACATGCAAGTGATCATTTCCAATACAACGGAAGTGGGTATTCAATATGTGGCTAACGACCCTATTTCGGGAGGAAGTCCCAAATCATTCCCAGCAAAATTACTCGCATTTTTAGTTGCCCGTTTTCAGCACTTCAATGGTTCAGCAGCATCTGGTATGGTCGTTGTGCCTACGGAGTTGATCATTAACAATGGAGATGTATTAAAAGAAATTGTGCTAAAATTAGCTGCGGATCACCAATTGCCTGAGGCGTTTGTTTCTTGGTTAAACACACACAATCATTTCTGTAATTCATTAGTTGACCGTATCGTTCCAGGCGCACCAGACGCGCAAACGAACGCGGCAATTTGTTCTGAATTAGGGTATTCGGATAAGAATTTAATCATATCGGAAGTATATAGTTTATGGGCTATTCAAGGTGGTAGCCGCGTAAAAGACGTTTTAAGTTTTGCCAAAGCTGACGCAGGGGTGGTTATCGCTGAAGACATTGAAATTTACCGTGAATTGAAACTTCGTCTCTTGAATGGAACACACACATTGATGTGCGGCATGTCTTATTTACTTGGGTTCCGTTTAGTGAAAGATGTCATGGCAAACGGCTACTTAAGCAAATTGATCATGAATTTAATGTTGAGCGAACTTGCCCTCGCGATTCCCTATAAAATGGATTTCAAGGTGGCAGACCGGTTTGGCCGTTCGGTTTTAGATCGATTCCGCAATCCATTTATCAACCATAAATTGATCGACATTACGGTTCAATACACGACTAAAATGCGGATGCGCAATGTTCCTTTAGTGATTAATTACTACAAGGAATTTGGCAAAGCACCTGAATTATTTGCCATGGGATTCGCGGCATATTTACAATTTATGCACGCGGTAAAAGAAGAAAATGGCAAGTATTTTGGCGATTCAAATGGTGAGTTATATCCGATCAACTGCGATTATGCTGGCTATTTTTATGAGGCTTGGAAAGAGTTTGATTTGAAAAAAATATTAGCGGATACAAGCCTTTGGGGTGCCGATTTAAGCGCGCTACCCGGTTTTGAGCAAGCCGTACAGAAATACGTATAAATCCTATGAAAGCATTTTTAAACGAAGATTTTTTATTGCAAACGCCCACGGCGCAGAAATTATATCATGATTTTGCGGCATCTATGCCCATCATCGATTACCATAATCACTTGGTTCCCCAGCAAATCGCTGAGGACAAGCAGTTTGATAACATCACGCAAATCTGGTTAGCCGGCGATCACTACAAATGGCGTGCGATGCGTGCACATGGTGTGGACGAAAAATACATTACAGGCAATGCAAGTGACGAGGAGAAATTCATGAAGTGGGCAGAAACAGTGCCTTACACCATGCGTAACCCGTTGTATCATTGGACTCATTTAGAATTACAACGTTATTT
>JBEDFG010000102.1:0-12765 GCA_041175285.1 Bacteroidota bacterium
TGGAATCCACCCAAGATTTTCTAAATCGTTGGGGTTTCTCACCAAAATTTCAATCACATTTTCTTCGGCCATTTTTTGGCGGGATCTTTTTATCGGCTGGTTTAAATCCGCCGGCCTCCTTGTTTCGCTATTACATGAAGCAATTTTTAGAGGGAACTGCCGCGATACCAGCGGCTGGTATGGGGTCAATCCCAGCGCAATTGGCAGCTGCTTTGCCTGCGGATTCGATCCGTTTGGGAACGCAGGTGACTCAAATTTCTGCACATCAAGTGAATTTGTCGGATGGTCATGCGGTGGAGGCGGAACATGTTATCCTTGCTACTGATGCTTCAGCTGCTGCGAAACTATTGGGGGTGTCACTCGAAAAAGGTGCCTTTTGGAGCTCCAAGACGTTATATTTTCAAGCGCCGGCTTCAGCCGATAAGAAGTCCATGTTACACCTGGTTCCGAAAAGTCGGGTGTTGCATTATGCCTACTTGAATCATGTGCAGTCAAGCTATGCGCCTCCGGGTAAAGATTTAATTTCGGTTACCACGCTCGATGTCTCGATGCATTCGGCTGATGTATTAGCGGAGCTCGCGCCATTTGTGGGTCCTAGTATCCAAAAATGGGCATTTTTGAAGGAATACCTCTTGCCAGAAGCCTTACCTGTGGTGGGTGCTTTTGATGAACTGAAGCAAAAATCTGCGGAGGCTGGCATCGTTTTGGCTGGTGATTTCACAGGTTTCCCATCCTTGCAATCGGCCATGAATTCAGGTCGTTTGGCTGCTGAAGGATGCCAAACGACCTGATAATTATCAGGAAATTTTTCCGCTTAATTTGTATCTTTGTCGCTCATTTTGTTTAACCATATGAAAAGAATCCTACTTGCGTTCGCCTTCATGGCTGCTTTTGCCTCGTGTAAAAAAACGAATCCTAATTATCAGCAGGAAGCGGCAAATCCTAAGTTTTTAGAGCGTGCACAAAATATGTTGACCGAAAGTATCATTCACGATATTTTCGCTCCACCCGTTTCTTCGCGAATTTACATGTATGCCAGTGTGGCGGGGTATGAGGGGGCGATTCATGCGGATAAGCGTTTTCGTTCGTTTGTAGGTCAGTTAAATGGCTTCGAAAAAGTGACTCAGCCAGAGGCAGGATTGGAATATTGTTACCCGTTAGTTTCAACGCGTGCGTTTTTATCGGTGGGTAAAAAATTGACATTTGCCCAAGAATTATACGTTGAATTTGACAAACAAATTGAGGCAGATTTCCGCAAGACGGGGATGCCCGATGACGTATATGAGCGTTCGGTCGCATTAGGAGATTCCATTGCGGCTTCAGTGATGCGCTGGGCAGCCAAAGATAATTATAAGCAAACACGTGGTTTCCGATTTACGGTTACGAATTTACCGGGTACCTGGACGCCCACGCCTCCTGCTTACATGGATGCAGTGGAGCCTTATTGGACGAAAGTTCGTCCGGTGGCCTTGGATTCCTCCTCTCAATTTAGAGCGCCGGAACCATCGAAATTTGATTTGACGAAAGGTAGTCCGTATTACAAAGAGGTCATGGAATCGTATGAGACGGTGAAGAATTTGAAGAGTGAGCAGCGGGATATTGCCAACTTCTGGGATTGCAATCCCTTTAAAATGAATATCACTGGACATGCGATGTTTGCGACCAAGAAAATGTCGCCGGGCGGTCACTGGTTGGGCATTGTAGCACAAATTTCGCGTCAATACAATAAGCCGTTTGTGGAGACGGCGGAGGCGTTGGCCTTGACTTCCTTAGCTATATTTGATGGATTTATCTCGTGCTGGGATGAGAAATACCGGTCGATTCGCATTCGTCCGGAGACGGTGATTAACGCGTCGATCGACAAATCTTGGATTCCGGTATTGCAAACTCCTCCATTCCCAGAATATACGTCAGGCCACAGTACGATTTCGCGTGCGGCGGCTGAGGTGTTGACGAACGTTTACGGGGATAATGTATGATTCTACGGAAGTTCCATACGGCTTGCCGCCGCGTAAGTTTACATCATTTATTCAGGCTTCGGATGAGGCGTCGATTAGTCGGCTTTACGGTGGAATCCACTTCCGCCCAGCCTTAGACGAGGGAGCGAAGCAAGGTTCGAAAGTTGGTCAGTGGTTATTGGCCAACGTTAAAACACGCAAATAATGCACGACATAGCCTCGCGAGATGACATCAAGATTTTTGTGGATGCCTTTTATGGCGGCATGAAATCAGATGATTTGGTGGGGCATATTTTCCTTGATGTGATGCAGGTGGATTGGGCTCACCATTTACCCAAGATGTACGATTTTTGGGAGATGTTGCTGCTCGATGGATCCAACTACAAAGGCGCACCGATGCGTCCTCACTTAGAAATCAACCAAAAAGTTCCGTTGACCATGGCCCATTTTGACCGTTGGTTCGAGATGTTTTCCCAAACCCTAGACGCTCATTTTGCAGGTCCCAAAACCGAAGAGGCAAAGACGAAGGCGTGGAATATTGCGCAGACGTGGGCATATAAATTAGACGCTGGACGATAGACATTAGACGTTAGTCCGAAGTCGAATGGTAGAGACGCGATACTTCGCGTCTTTTTTTTCAGACGCGAAGTATCGCGTCTCTACTTTTCAGACGCGAAGTATCGCGTCTCTACTTTTCCATCGCGAAGTATCGCGTCTCTACAACTTGAAATAAATCTTCTTCCCATCCAGCCAGGTCGCAAGCCGAACAATTATCATCAGCACCACAATGGAATTTAGCACATCGCCCCAGGCGTCGGGAATCGAAACCAAATGCGCAAATCCGCCCACGAAAATGTGCGTTGTTTTGTTTAACCATTGCGGAACGATCGTTTCGAAAAACAGGTAGATCAAAAGGGAATTATTACCAATGGAATTCAGATACCGGGGCAAGGCAAGGACGGGTTTTTCGCTTGACCAGTTTTTGTAGAATAAGGCCATGAGTAAGGTAATCCAACCGGCCGAAGCGAGCGTGAAGGATAACGTTGCCGTACGTTTGATGATTGGAATTCCGGCCATATCGAGCCCATATCCGGCTATAATCCCTAAGACCCCTAAGCCCAAAAATGTGCGAAAAACCAGTTGGGGAGGGCTTGTCCGATGAATAATTCGGCCTATCAAAGCTCCCCAAATCGTATGCGCCGCCGTAGGTAAAAAGTTCATCGCAATCCAATGGCCTCGACTCAATTTGCCCATCAACATATAATCGATGTACGATCCAAAATTATGATCCGGTGTATACGGTTGGTCAAAGCCCGAAATCGAACTGAATACATACAGCGAATGCGAAATCAATAATAATAGGAGTGAAGCTGCGATTTGCAAGGGTATCGAAAAGCGCAACAAAAAGAACGTAATCAGTGTCGTGAAGGCTAATTGGGTTAGTACATTCCACAATTCCAATACCATTTCACCACGATAAATGCAATGCAATCCCGTGCCAGCTAAGAAAAGGAAAACGGACCTTTTGATGACGTGTGGCCATATGGTGGCATAGGTTGCCCCTTGGTCTAATCGTTTATAGGTTGAAAAATACAGGGCGGATCCCGCAATCAACATGAATCCTGGTTGGATCAAATCCCAAAAGTGCAATCCTTGCCATTCGGCATGAAAAAATTGCTTCAGAATAAATGAATGAGGGAAGAGCGTTTCGAGATGCTCGTATAGGCCGGTACTTTCGGCAGCCAACAGAAATAAGATAAACCCGCGAAAATAATCAACAGCAGGGAAGCGGTTTGTGATCATTGGTTTAGATTGGTTGGCTCAAAGGTAAACTATTTTTTTAAAATCAATTTTGTACTTTTGTTTATTGTCAATGCATATGATTGTATCTACTCCGGGGAGGATTTGTTTGTTTGGTGAACATCAAGACTATTTAGGTCTTCCGGTCATCGCGGCTGCGATTTCAAAACGTATTCAAATCAAAGGTGCTTTTCGCCCTGATCGTGTGGTTCATTTTGAACTTCCTGATGTGAATAAAAGCGACGAATTCGTACTGGATTATCCTTTAGTATATACACAGGAGCGTGATTATTTTAAGAGTGTTTGTAACGTGTTGCAGCGCCGGGGACATGTCATTGACAAAGGATTGGAATTAGAAGTGCGCGGTAATATTCCGATCAATTCAGGCACGTCGAGTTCGTCTGCCTTGCTCGTTTCCTGGGTGCAATTGATCAACGAAATGTATAAGCTCGGTTATTCCCAAAAGGAAGTGGGCGAAATTACCTACGAGGCCGAAGTGTTGGAATTTACGGAACCCGGTGGGATGATGGATCAATACGCCACGGCGGTGGGCAATGTTATTTACTTAGCTAGCAAGCCTGAGATTTCCATCAAAACCTATGCCCGAGATCTCGGTACATTCGTTTTAGGGGATTCATTTGAACCAAAAGATACCTTAGGGATTTTAGCCCATGTCAAATTTGGGACTTTAGGTGGCATTGAAAAAATCAAAAAAATAGATCCGTCATTCGATTTGGCAACGACCCATTTAGCAGCTTGTGCAACTTATAAAACGTTGTTGACCGAAGACGAATGGATTTTATTATCCGCAAATATATCGGATCGTGATATTTTATTAGCCGCCAAAGCCATGTTTGAAGGGGAGGAGCCTTGGGAAGATGCGCGTTTGGGTGATTTATTAAATCAACACCAAGTGAATTTGCGTGAACACAAACGCATTTCGACGCCGAAAATCGATCGGATGATTGAGGCTGCTTTAGGAGCGGGAGCATTAGGGGCAAAGATCAATGGTTCAGGTGGCGGTGGTTGCATGTTTGCCTATGCGCCGGAAAATCCGGAAGCGGTGGTGCAGGCGATTAATGAGGCAGGAGGAAAAGGTTACATCATTCGCGTCGATGTAGGTACGCAAGCAGAGAAAGCAAGTTTATTTTATTAAGATATGAAAAAGAGATTATTGATTTTGGCGGGCGGTATGGCTTCGCGCATGAAGAAGGCGATGGCCGAAGGAGTGAGTGATTTAGATCCGAACTTAGTTGCGCAAGCAAACTCGGTGACGAAGGGAATGATTCAAGTAGGTAGAAATGGAAAGACCTTAATTGATTACCAATTATACAATGCGCATTTGGCGGGGATTGAGGAGGTTATGTTATTGTTGCACCCAACAGATACCGTTTCACAGGAATATTGTGAAAGTTTAATGGCCAAAGATGCTTGTTGGGGCATGAAAATCGTGTTTGCTCGCCAACAAATCGCTGCGGATCGCGAGAAGCCAGCAGGAACGGCGGATGCTGTTTATCAAGCTTTGATGCAACATGCGGATTGGCAAACGGGTCGCGTGATTGTATGTAATTCAGACAACTTATATAGTGTGAATGCGTTGAAAACACTTTGGGCTTCTCCAGAACCCAATGCGTTGATCTCGTATCACAGGGATAGTTTGTTATACCCAGCGGAGCGTATTTCAGCTTTTGCCTTGATTCGCACGGATTCGGATGGATATTTATTAGAGATTATTGAAAAGCCTACGGCTGAACAAGCGGCGGAATTAATGGCGAAAATCGGTCGCTTAGGTGTGAGTATGAACGTTTTTGTTTTCGAGGCATCCACGTTCCTTCCTTATTTAGCGAAGACTCCGTTCCATGCGGTTCGTAATGAAAAGGAATTACCCACGTCGGTGGTCATGTTTGGAGAGGGAGAGGGTCGAGGTTTCTTTGCGATTCCATTAGCTGAAAATGTGCCCGATTTAACTTCGAAGGAAGATATTTTGGTGATGAAGCAGTATTTGGAAGATACGTACGGGGAATTTTAAAACTGGACGTCAGACGTTGGACGTTAGACGTTAGTCATTTCATCATACATGTGTAGAGACGCGATACTTCGCGTCTTTTTTTTCTTTGGCAAAACTTTCAGGATTGCCAAAGTTTGAGGCGCATTGCGCGCCGATTTATGTAGAGACGCGATACCTCGCGTCTTTTTTTTGTTTTAGACGCGAGGTATCGCGTCTCTACATTTTTATTACAACGTCCTACGTCCAACGTCCGATGTCCAACGTCCATCGTCTAACGTCCAACGTCTAGCGTCTAGTATCTTTTGTTATATAGGATTTATTTGTACTTTGGTGCAAAACCTATTTAATCAGATGTCCATTGCAATCGTTATCCTCTGTATAGGCCTGTTGGTCTTTCTTATCACCTATTTAAAAGTTAATTCATTTATCGCCTTTCTTTTGGTGAGTCTTTGCGCTGGAGTCCTGCTGGGATTGCCGTTGCCTGATTTGGCTAAATCGATTCAAAAAGGCTTAGGTGATACGCTTGGATCCTTGGTGACCATTATTGTGTTGGGGGCGATGCTGGGAAAATTGGTGGCGAGTAGTGGGGCGGCCCAACAAATCGCATCGACGTTGATTCAGTTATTTGGCGAAAAGAATATTTCTTGGGGATTGATGTTCACGGGATTCATTATTGGTATTCCTTTATTTTATAATGTAGGTTTTGTATTAATGATTCCGTTGATTTTTGCCCTCGTGCAGAAATTTAAATTAAATCCATTGATGGCTGGTGTGCCCATGATGGCTTCTTTGTCGGTGGCGCACGGATATTTACCTCCGCATCCTTCTCCGGCAGCTTTGGTGGCGCAGTTTCATGCGAATATGGGGACCACGTTAACTTATGGTATCATCGTTTCGATTCCGGCGATCATTTTAGCGGGACCTATTTTTGCAACCATTAAAGACCTTTGCTGTGCAGGAAGTGCAGGCAGATGAATTGCCAAGTATATCGTCTAGTTTTTTGACGGCTTTGTTACCCGTTTTTCTTTTAGTGTTTACGACCGCACTGGATGTACAGTTGGGCAAGGATTCTTCATTCAGTCCGGTGTTGCATTTAATTTCAGATCCAGCCATGGTGATGTTGGTGGCCATCTGTTTCGCTACCTGGACCTTAGGCTTACGTTTAGGTAAATCGATGGAGCATGTGATGGGTATTTACACGGAAGCTGTGAAGGATGTGGGCATGATTTTATTGATCATTGCGGGGGCGGGTACCTTCAAGGAAGTCTTGCTCGTTTCTGGAGTCAGCAAAGAGATTGCGGGCTACTTGGGTAGTCTACCTATTCCACCTTTAGTATTAGGCTGGTTGATGGCCGCGATAATCCGCGTCTGTATCGGTTCGGCGACCATCGCTGGTTTGACGGCGGCGGGGATGATTTTACCTTTAGTGGCTGCGGGTGGAGTTAATCCGAATTTAATGGTCTTGAGTATTGGGGCGGGAAGTTTGATGTTCTCGCACGTGAATGATACGGGATTTTGGATGTTTAAGGAGTATTTCAATTTATCGGTGAAAGAAACGATTCGATCGTGGTCTTTGATGGAAACGATCGTGTCCATCGCGGGTCTTTTGGGTGTACTCGTTTTAAACCAAATCGTCTAATTCTCGGAATAGTTTTATATTATCTTTTTTCTGCCCTAGAAAATTTCTTGGAATAGTAATATTTGTTTTTGTAGAAGACGGCAAAAAGAGTGTGATTTAGCTGTTTTTCCCTACGAAATTCTGATTTATGTCAATTTTGCCGTTAAATATTTGGTCAAAAGTTGACACTTTATTAATATTTCTCTAATTTTCCAACCGTTAGATTATTTTATCAAAAAATTTTTTCAACCCTAACAAAAAAGTACATGAAAAAAAATTTACTCATGACTTTCCTGTTGGCTTTCTTCACACTAACTAGTTTAGTTGCCCAAGATAGAAAGATAACAGGAAAGGTAACTTCGGCTGAGGATGGCTCGGGGCTACCAGGTGTAACTGTTTCGATTAAAGGAACAGGTAAAGGAACACAAACAAATGTAGACGGTGTTTACTCTGTTTCTGTTTCAGGTTCTGCTACATTGGTGTTCTCCTTTGTAGGATTAAATTCACAATCAGTTTCAGTAGGTAACCAATCGGTTATCAATGTTGCGTTATCTACGGATGCACGTCAATTATCTGAGGTTGTCGTGACAGGTACAGGTACGGCGATTGACAAGCGTTCAACGGCGATTGATGTACAAGCGATCACAGCTAAAAATTTACCTTCAGTTCCCTCTGCTTCGGTTGACCAGGCTTTGATTGGTAAAATTGCAGGAGCGCAGATATCTTCAGCGAATGGTATGCCGGGCCAACCGGTTAATATCGTTTTGCGTGGTATTAATACAATTAACCGTGGTACTAGCCCAATGATCTTATTGGATGGGGTTGAATTAGGTTCTACGGATTTAGGAACAGTTGACTTAAACATTATCGACCGTGTCGAGGTAATTCAAGGTGCTGCGGCTGCTACGATTTATGGTGCACAAGGAGCGAATGGTGTTATCCAATTATTCTCGAAAAAAGGAAAATCAGGAAAAGTTACGATTGATTTCAATTCTTCTGTGATTAACGCGTCACCTTTGAACGAAGGCGGTTTGCGTAAAGCGGATATGCACGGATTTAAGACAAACTCAAATAATGAAGTTATCGGTGGCTCTGGCCAACCTTTGTCTTTAGATCCAGTATATGGTTCTTATGGAGAGAATGTGATTTTTGCAAGTACAGATCCAACGGTTTTAATCAATAAGCCATATAATAAGAACTTGAAGTATTATGATCACTTTAAGATGTTCTTTGTTCCTACGACAAACTATAATAACTCATTAGCGATTTCTGGTGGTTCTGATAAGTCTGATTACAGCTTAACATTATCAAATTCAGATAATGCTGGTCCATTTAAGAATGTAGGTGGTTTGAATCGTACCAACTTGACGGCCAACTTAGGTTTTGAATTGGCTAAGGGTTTGAAATTACGTTCAATTACGCAATTGGCTTATACAAAAAACAACATCAATGATGGAACAGGTCGTTCGATTATTTATTCTGTATTCAACTCACGTCCGTTTGTTGACTATGATTGGAAAGATAAGGATGGCAACTACCCTGGTTACATGGGTGATGCAGTAGGTGTAAACGGTTACAACCCAAATGCGGTTAACTATTATACACAAACTGATACAAAAAAGATCGACATCAATCAAAGCTTGAACTTGAACTATGAAGTAAACAAGTTTTTGACATTGGATGCGAAGTACGGTATCAACTACCAAACTGACAATACGATTTATACGTATTTGAATCAAACAGGTAACAAGAACATTATGGACCAACAATATTGGTACTATAATTTCAATGGAAATGATGCAACGGGTGAGTTGAACAAGTATGAGTATACACGTTCATTCCAAAACTTCTTAGCTTCTGCTTACATTAAAACAGATTTAGAGAAAGACTTTGGTTTAAATATCCCATTGCGCACGACGACGCAGGTTGCCTTTGATTACCGTAACCGCGAGAACAAATCATACGTTTCATACGGTATTGGTTTGCCAAATTACACACCATTCAATACTTCGCAAGCAGCTGCTACGTATGTAGCACGTGATTACCGTGAGCCATTTATTACGTATGGTTACTTAGCGACACAACGTTTGGATTATGGAACGATTGGTGGTGTTTCAGGTGGTTTCCGTACGGACTTCTCATCTGCGTTTGGTGCGGCATCTACGCCACAGACTTTCCCTCGTGGAGATGCTTACTTACGTATTTCTGAGTTAGGATTCTTTAAAGATTCTAAGATCGCAACTACCTTAGAAGATTTCAAAATTCGTGCAGCGTATGGAGAGGCAGGTATTCAACCTAAGCCTTTTGATCGTTACATTACGTTAAATACAGGTGTTATTGGATCAGGTAATGCATTTTACTTCCCATTAACGCAGTCGAATCCAAACTTGAACGTGGAGATCTCGAAAGAATTAGAGATTGGTACGGACATCGGATTGAACTTAGGTAAGTCATCTGCTTGGTTGAATTCATTGAACTTCTCGGGTTCTTACTGGAAGCGTTCAACAGATAACGCCATTTTTGAAGTAGATGCAGCACCTTCAACAGGTATCGGTACTGTAAAAGATAATGCGTTCTCATTAGCTTCGAATGGTATTCAAGCGAGCTTAACTGCGCAAATCTACAAAGATGCGGATTGGACTTGGAACTTTACAACCAACTTTGGTAAGCAAACTTCTGAAATTACTGCCGTACGTGGTGATGCTGAGGTAGTTGTTTTATCTGCTGCAGGTTCAACTGGTTACGTATTACGTAAAGGTGAGAAAATCGGTCAATTGTATGGTTTCATGGGTGTACATAGCGTAGATGCGAAGTTGCCAGATGGAACGGATGCGATTCCTGCAGACAAGCGTTCTGCATATGAAGTAGCTTCTAATGGTTGGGTAGTAAATAAGGCTACAAAGGCACCTTATTTCTCTACGAACCAATACAGCTTCGGTGATCCAAATCCAGATTTCAATGCATCATTCATTAATGATTTGAACTACAAAGGAATTGTGACATTCAACATTCAAGTGGATTGGGTACAAGGTTCACATGTGTACAATCAAACAAAAGAATGGATGTACCGTGATGGTATTCACTCGGATTACCAACAACCAATCACGATTGGTGGTCAAACAGGTGCTTGGTCTGCATTCTACCGTGGTGTTTATGCAGAGGTATCTCGTAATGGTACGAAGAACTACTTCTACGAAGATGCTTCTTTCGCACGTTTACGTAACTTATCTGTTGGCGTAGATTTAGTGAAGGCTCTTGGCGTTAAAGGATTCCGTAAGTTGCAATTGGTTGCTTCTGGACGTAATTTATTCACGTTGACGAAATACACAGGTTTAGATCCTGAAATTTCTTCTGGAGGTAATAACTCGGCATGGGATCGTGGTGTAGATCACAATACAATGCCAAATCTACGTGCATACCAAGTTCAGTTGAACATTGGTTTCTAATTCAGAATAGAAAAGGTATTATTTAAATTTGAAGAACATGAAAAATATAAAAATAACCGCACTTTCCTTTCTGCTTTTAGGTGGAATGGTTATGTCGTGTAAGGATCAATTGGATATTCAAAATCCAAATCAACCTACGCCAGCAACAGCTTCTTCAGAAGCGGGAATTATTGCCTTAGCGCAAGGTTCAGTATATAAGAATGGATTTACTTCTGCAGGTAACAAGTACTATGATGGTGTTGTAGGAGCATTCTACAATGGAATCATTGGTATTCATGAATTGATGGGAGATATCGTAGCTGCTGAAGCTGCGAATACCTACATGAATAACTTGTCTTCACCTGATATGGTTACGTTGGACAATGGTGCGCAAGTACCCAATCCAAACAATCCAGCTCAACAGAAGGTGTTATTGCGTTCTGTGAATTCAAATGCACAACAAGGTCAAAACCCAGGATTCCATGAGTGGGCGATGATGTATCAGTTGAATAATGCATGTAACACCATTTTAGAGGCAGTAGACAAAACTACGTTTGTAGGGGATGCAGCTGCTAAGAAAAATGCGATCAAAGCGTGGGCTTATTTCTGGAAGGGAATTGCTTATTCACGTTTAGGTTCTATGTATTATGCTGGTTTGATCGTGAATACAGCTTCGGTAACGAATGCAAATTACGTATCGAAAGAGAAATTGATCGATGAGGCTACGGCGAACTTTGATAAGGCGGCTGCTGCGGCAACTGCTTCAGGTTCATCGGCTGATTTCCAAGAAGTATTGACATTATTGATCCCTGATTTCTTCCAAAATGATTTGGGAGCTGCCCCTTCTGGAGCTCAGTGGGTAAAGAACGGTTAATACGCCGACTTCGTCTATGACAGGTGCTCAATGGAGCCAAATCTTAACGTTGACAAACGGTGGTGTTGGCGATGCAGATCCTGTATTTGCAGGAACGACGAACGCGAATGGTGATATTTTCTCACCATCTAACTACAACGTGGCAGCACGTGCAGTAGGTTCTAACGCATCCGGTGGAACGTTTAAAATCTCAGAGCGTTTGATTCAAGATTTTAATGCGGGAGATCAGCGTTTAGCGAATAACTTCAAGCAATATCCTACATGGATCGGTAATGCTGACCGTGGAAATGCATTCTAATGCTGACCGTGGAAATGCATTCAATACCCGTTGGGCTATTGTGGATAAAGGTGCTGGTAAGCCAGGTGTGGTTGTTTATTCAAACCGTACAGCTGGAGCAGGTGTTCTTTATTTAGCAGGTAGCTACGAAGAAAACGAATTGATGAAAGCGGAGGCTAAGTTATGGACAGGTGATGTAGCTGGTGCAGCTGCAAGCATCAATAAAGTTCGTGATCACCAAGGTGCAGGAATTGATCCAATTACTTCGACTAACGCGGCAGTTGTGAAAGAAGAATTACGTAAAGAGCGTCGTGTGGCGTTAGCTTTCCGTGGCTTGTCTTTCTACGATGCACGCCGTTGGGGTGTATTAGACAACGGTCGCACAGGAGCTGTTGTTATTTCAAAAGATGGATCTTCGATTTCGAAGAACGCAACAATCAAGTATAGCTACCGAAGAACGCAACAATCAAGTATAGCTACTTAGATTATTGGGATGTACCAGATAATGAATTAGCAAATAATCCTGCTGCTGCTGGTAGCGCACCTTTGAAGAATCCAAAATAAGATTCTGCGCTTTGCCTTTAAAGAGGGGTTCCCACATCGGGAACCCCTCTTTTTTTGCTATTTTCTTTGGTGTTTAATGGAAAATTCCTAATTTGCCTGACTTTTATAAGTTTTTTTTATTTTTTTCATTAATTAAACTAATCAACATGAAAAAACTCTTACTCATTTGGGTTTTAACAATGACTGTTTTCAGTTCATTATTAGCTCAAACAAGGCAAGTAACTGGTAAGGTTACTTCTTC
>JBEDFG010000103.1:0-5060 GCA_041175285.1 Bacteroidota bacterium
GCCCAAAAAACAGGGATGCCAGATGGCACTTTTTCCCTTCTGCATGCCCAAGGACATGAAATAGGTGGGTATTTGGTGACACACCCCTTAACAAAGGCTGTCGCATTTACAGGTTCTTACCGGGGTGGAAAAGCACTTTTTGATTTAGCTGTTCGCCGCCAAGTACCGATTCCTGTTTACGCGGAAATGGGCTCCATTAACCCTGTTTACCTATTTAGTGATCGTATTAGCGCGCAAGGCGATTCGCTTGCGGATGCATTTAGCCAATCCATTTGTTTAGGTGTAGGCCAATTTTGCACCAATCCCGGACTGATTGTCCTACTCGAAAAAGACAGAAAATTTTTGACTTCATTGGCAACTAAATTAGACCAAATGCCCTTAGGCACTTTTCTAACAGCAGGAATCAAACAGTCGTTCGAACATGGATTCAATGCCTTGAATAATCACCCAGCTACGCAGCGCTTAACAGCATCTGAAAAGGCTGCCCCAAGCTTATTTAGCACAAACGTTCGTGAGGCTTTGGCACACCCAGAGGTATTAGAAGAGGTTTTCGGTCCCTGTACAGTAGCTGTAATTTGTCAAGATTTGGCCGAAATGATTGCATTTACAGAACAGATGCCAGGTCAATTGACTGCCACGATTCAAGCAGAAGCGAGCGAACTAGCAAATTTAGACGAATTGATCGATGAGTTAAGCCAAAAGGTTGGCCGTATCTTGTTGAATGGTTTCCCAACCGGCGTGGAGGTTTCTCCAGCCATGGTGCACGGCGGTCCTTTCCCATCAACTTCAGATGCTCGAAGCACTTCTGTGGGAACTGAAGCTATTTATCGGTTTACGAGACCGGTTTGTTGGCAGAATTTTTAGATAGATCCTGAAAATAAATCGGCGCAAGCGCCTCAAACTTTGGCAAAGCTTTGAGCTTTGCCAAAGAAAAAAAGACGCGAAATTTCGCGTCTCTACAAAAAAACAAAACCCCCAGGCATTCACCTGGGGGTTTTTATTAAATCTCCACCTCCACATTTTCAAAGGTCAGATTCCCTTCCTTATCCACATCCATCAATACCGCCGAATCCTTAAGAATCTTTCCAGACAAAATGGACTTCGACAACTCATTCAAAACGACCCGTTGAAGAACACGTTTCATAGGCCGACCGCCATATAAGGGATCAAATCCTTCTTTAGCTAATTTGGCCAAAGCCTCCTCGGTTGCTTCAATCGTAATATGTTGCTCTGCCAATCGGTTTTGAACTTCCTTAAATTGGATCGTCAAAATCTTACGCGCATGTTCCTCCGTTAAAGGTTCAAACAAGACAATCTCATCCACCCGATTCAAGAACTCAGGCCGCACCTGCTGCTTTAATAAAACCATCACTTCTTCCTTCGCCTCTTCTAACAAAATGGCATTGTTCCAACCCTCCATTTGGCCTAATTTTTCTTGAATCAAATGACTCCCAATATTCGAAGTCATAATGATAATCGTATTCTTGAAATTCGCCGTCCGACCTTTATTATCAGTCAAACGCCCCTCATCTAATACCTGTAACAAAATATTCCAAACATCCGGATGCGCCTTTTCAATCTCATCAAGTAGCACCACCGAATACGGCTTGCGACGCACGGCCTCTGTCAATTGACCACCTTCATCATAACCCACATATCCCGGAGGCGCACCCACCAAGCGCGATACGGCATGACGTTCCTGATACTCAGACATATCGATTCGAACAATGGCATTCTCATCATTAAATAAATACGAGGCCAAAGACTTCGCCAATTCAGTTTTACCTACCCCAGTTGTTCCCAAAAAGATGAAGGAACCAATCGGCCTACGCGGATCCTGCAAACCAGCACGCGAACGACGCACCGCATCCGAAACTAATTCGATCGCCTGATCTTGACCCGCTACACGCTTATGCAATTCATCTTCCAGATGTAACAGTTTCTCAATTTCCGTCTGCAACATTTTACTCACCGGAATACCCGTCCATTTAGCGACGACCTCGGCAATGTTCTCCGCAGTTACCTCTTCCTGCAACATGCCATTCTCCCCTGGTGTATTCGCTTGTAAATCCTTTAATTTTTGCTCAGATTCAACTAACCGACCATAACGAATCTCGGCTACCTTGCCGTAATCACCTTGGCGCTCGGCTTGGTCAGCTTCCAACTTCAACTTATCAATCTTCTCCTTTTCAGCACGAATCGTATCTAATACACTTTTCTCTGCTTGCCATTGCGCTTTCAACGCATCGCGCTTTTCTGACAAATCAGCAAGTTCGCGATTTAGGCTAGATTCTTTCTCTTTGTTATTCTCCCGACGAATTGCTTCGCGTTCAATTTCCAACGACATAATTTTGCGCTGAATATCATCGATAGCTTCTGGAACGGAGTCTATTTCTAAGCGCATTTTGGCAGCAGCCTCATCCATTAAGTCAATCGCCTTATCTGGCAAGAAACGATCTGAAATATAGCGACTCGATAACTCGACGGCAGCGATAACCGCATCGTCCTGAATCCGAACTCCATGATGCAATTCATATTTATCCTTGATGCCGCGCAAGATAGAAATCGCATCTGCGACATCGGGCTCATCCACAATCACGGATTGAAAACGACGTTCTAAAGCCTTATCCTTCTCGATGTATTTTTGATACTCTTTTAACGTCGTAGCACCTATCGCATGCAGTTCTCCTCTTGCTAAAGCCGGCTTTAATAAATTAGCCGCATCCATCGCACCTTCTCCTCCACCACCAGCACCAATTAACGTATGGATCTCATCAATGAATAAGACAATCTCGCCATCTGAATCCGTCACCTCTTTAATGACGGCTTTTAAACGCTCCTCAAATTCACCTTTGTATTTGGCACCTGCGACCAATAAGCCCATATCCAACGACATGACGATCTTAGATTTCAAATTCTCTGGTACATCACCCGAAACAATTCGTTGGGCCAAACCCTCTACGATAGCAGTTTTACCTACCCCGGGTTCTCCTACAAGCATCGGATTGTTTTTGGTCCGACGCGATAGAATTTGAAGAACCCGACGAATCTCTTCGTCACGTCCAATCACCGGGTCGATTTTACCCGCCTTCGCTAATTCATTTAAATTCTTACCGTATTTTTCCAAAGACTGATAAGTACTTTCTGCATGTGGATCGTTCACTTTTCTATTTCCTCTAAGTTCGATAATTGCTTGTTTAAAATTCTTCGTCGTTAATCCGAGCTTTTTCAGGGCATCGGCTACGGAATCGTTTCCATCCATTAAGGACAAAAACAAAACCTCCACGCTCACAAACGTATCCCCAAAATCAGCCTTTAATTTATCTGCCCGCTGCAATGCTTGCTGTAAAGCATTACTTGCATAGGGCTGCTCCCCAGAAACTTTGGGGTAGCTGTTCAAAATTGGCTCTAAAAGTGTTTGAATTTGACTAGGGGAAACGCTTAATTTCTTTAGTAAAAATGAAGCCGTTTGCGTTTCATCTTGTAAAATGGCTTGCATCAAATGCCCAGTCTCAATGGCCTGTTGGCCCCGCTCCTGTGCAATTTCCATCGCTTGCTGAATGATGACACTCGATTGGGAAGTATAATTGTTTGGGTTCATGTGGTTAATATTGTTGCAGGGGTAGATGCAATTGAATAGCCATGAACAAAAACCGGAAAGATTGTCGGTGAACAAAGGTACTCGAACGCGAAAAATATGCCAATATGGCGCGTATTAGGCGAATCTGTCCGAAATTACTTGTTTGAATAAAGCGAGAGCATCCTTCAGTTCTATGATCTCAACAGGAAATTGACTAAACTCACAAACCTTCGCCTTCAACTCGATTTTTTCACAAATAAGATGTACACTCGCTGCACCCAAAGTACCCGAATTTCCCTTCAAGGTATGTAACTCTGACTGAACACCTTGACAGTCATTACGTGTATACGCTTGCTCGGCAGCGGCAATTTGCTCCTCGGCTTCAGCAATAAAATCTGTTAACATCCCCTCGACAAAAGCCGGGTCACCACCTACGGCATCGGATAGTGATTTAAGTACTTCTTCGTCAACAACCTCATAGGTAATATCGTGCGCCACATCTTCAGAAGCATGGCCATCATGTACCCATTTACCTACCATTTGAATCAACTGCTGCGCCCGAATAGGCTTCGCTAAATAATCATCCATTCCCACCGCTAAGAATCGTTCCCGATCTTCTTTCATAGCATAAGCCGTCATAGCAACAATTGGAGGCAATTCCTGACCCGTTGATTTCAGTCGGCGCGTCGTCTCCATCCCATCCATCTCGGGCATTTGAATATCCATGAGAACCAAATCGAAGTTGGCATCACTTGTCAACCGATTAATTGCTTCCTGACCACTGGTAGCGGTTTCGACAACACAACCTGCTTTGGTTAAAATCTGAGCCGCTACTTTGCGGTTGGTGGCATTATCATCTACCAATAAAATGCGTGCATGCACTTCTGTCAAGGTACCGGAAATATCAAATCGCTCTGCTTTTGAAATAGAGGATGCTTTGCTTGCATCACCTATGGCTAATTGAACCGTAAACCAAAATGTACTTCCTTTTCCTTCTTCCGATTCTACCCCAATATCCCCTTCCATCATCTTGCAGAATTCGCGTGAAATGGCTAATCCTAAGCCCGTACCCCCATAATTCTTAGAAGTAGAATTGTCTAATTGCTGAAACGCAGAGAATAACTTCTTCAGATTTTCGGGACTGATTCCGATGCCTGTATCGCTTACACGCACCATCAGCTCGGCACGAACATCATTCACTTCTACCGTAGTGACTGAAATGGTTACAGAACCATTCTCGGTAAACTTGAGAGCATTGGAAGTTAAATTGGAAAGAATTTGCAGCAAACGAGTCTCATCTGCCTCCACCACTTTAGGTACATCCGGAGCAATCTTATAGGCAACTTTATTGCCTTTTTGATGTGCTATTGGCGTAAATAGAGACATGAGTCGGTCCAGCAAATCCTCAAATACCAAATCCGCGGGATGCAGCACCATTTTTCCTGCTTCGATTTTGGCTAAATCCAAAATGTCATTCAAA
>JBEDFG010000104.1:0-4966 GCA_041175285.1 Bacteroidota bacterium
CCAAAGGCCGGTGCCTGGTATGGTTATGCCGAACGCGCGTTTGGTAGATACATTGGGTTTATCGTGGGCTTGAGTTCATGGCTTGGTACGGTGAGTGCACTGGGTTTCGGTTCCTATACTTTTAGCGAATATTTAGCCCTTTTAATTCCCGCATTAGAGCCCTATTTAATTTATTGTGCCATTGGAATCCTCGTCATTTTATGGGGCTTTCACCAATTAGGCGTTGTGATGGCCGGAAGGTCTCAAGAATGGTTAAGCGGGATTAAAGCCATTGCACTCTTGCTTTTCATTGCCATTTGTTTCTGGTATGGAGAAGGGGGTGTTTGGAAGGAAAATGCACCTATTCCGAGTGAGCGTACCCTCTGGTCGGGAATCTTAGCTGCTTTGCTTTCGATATTTTATGCATTTGACGGCTGGCATACGGCCGCCTATTTTACCGAAGAAAATAAGGATCCCGTGAATACCATGCCCAAATCGATGTTTATCGGCGTGATTTCCGTGGCAAGCATCTATGTATTAATCAATGTGGGGATTTTGTATTCCATGTCATTGGCCGATTTAAGCCAAAGCAAATTAGCGGCTTCTGACGCTATTGGGCACTATTTTGGACCGGGAGCTAGTCGGTGGATTACCACCTTTTTAATGCTCAGCATCCTTGGGATTTTAAATACGCAGGTCATGTTTGCTCCGCGCGTGATTTTCTCCATGAGTCGGGATGGACTATTTTTCCCTCAGGCTTCACGTGTGAATTCAGCGGGAAGTCCAACCTTTGCCACACACCTAACGGTAGGAACTGCCTGTCTATTTTTATTTAGCAGCAAGGCAATCAGTGACCGACTTTCCGACATTGCCACGTTCTTTTTTGTCGCCAGTTATTTGGCAGGATTTGCATCATTAATTCGTTTACGCAAGACGGAGCCTGAACTTGATCGCCCCTACCGCGTTTGGGCTTACCCTTTCCTCCCCTGGTTATTAGTAGTCATTTCAAGTGCTTTTCTAGTGGGTACCCTGATGCAAAATACCAGCAGCCTTCCGTTCGTAGGCCTATTTATGTTAGGAAGTTATGGGATTTACAAATTCGTATTAACGAATCGCGTTTAACAAGCTTATCACATCTGCTTTAATGGCAGCAACAGATCGATTTGCCAAATTTGCGAATATGCTAAAACGGTACATTTTACCTTGGGCATCCTGGTAAAATCCAGAAAGATCATACGTATTGCCAAATGAACCTGACTTCGCCCAAGCCGTACCCGGATGAAGTTTAACATTGCGCATCGTACCCGATTGCCCCGCCTGCGGCAATAACACTTGCAAAGTCTCCATAGCTACCTCATTTTGCAATTCACGCAAGATCTGAATCATGTCAGTGGGCCGCACCAAATTATAGCGCGATAAACCCGAACCATCCACCCATCGCAAATCAGCAACGACTGAATTTTCCTTTTTCAATTGCTCAATGATGCGGGATGTTGGCCCCGACCACCCTCGCTTCGCAGCAATTAAATACAATAATTGTTCCGCAATTTGATTGTCACTGGTGTACATCATCGGCCTAATTAAACTATCCAAAAGCCCATCATAATGCATGATTGCGGCAGCGGGAATCGGGTGTTTTTGTGTTAAAATCGGTTTTTTCAAGGTATCTGCCAATAATCGTGCCGTCAAGTCCACGGAGGTAATGAAAGGAATAGCTTGTTTCGCATAGGCCGTGGTATCGGGTAAATCGAGATGATTGGAATTACGCCCACGCATCACCTCTTTTTGTTTCGTCACGCGTGTATCCTGGCTAAATAATTTGGGCGATATCTGCCAAACACCCGCCTTTTTTTGGACGCTAATTTGATTATTATAAAGTGGCATCAATGAGATTTCAGCTGAATAATCATCATGATAATCATCCCATGCCCAGCCGTTACCCATGGCTTTTACCAAGCTTTCATCATCGGCATAAACAAGCACCTTATTACTTACTTGAAGTTTTTTCAATAAGGCATTGCCCCTTAATTTGGGATGCATTAAACTCGGATCACCCGTACCCCAGAAATACAATGTATCGGATGTTTCCAAGTATTTAAAAGCGGGAATAGAATCGGGTAGATTTCGTTTGGCGAGGAGCATGGTGGCCAACTTCATATTGGAAGCGGGCATAAAATATTGATCAGCGTTATGGGTAAATATGGCTTTTCCTGTGGCTACTTCTTCGATGAATACACCACTGAATTGCTTGGTAAGTGCGGAGGAATGAAAAGCTTTTTTGACGCGAAGAGGAGTGCAAGAACTTAATAAGGCCAATAAAACTACGAGGTAGGATATTTTAGTCATGCGTCAAATTTGATCTTTAAAGGTACCAAAATTTCTGTATTTTCGCGTTTTCGCTCTGTGTAGATGCTAATCGGATTTGTTGTTTTTTACCTTCTTTTGAACTTGGTCGTTGGCTGGTGGGCCAGTCGGAAAGTACATACCGCAAGCGACTTTGTTCTGGCAGGTCGTTCCTTGCCTTATGCTTTGGCCACGATGGTCACTTTTGCAACTTGGTTTGGTTCCGAAACCTTGCTCGGTGCGCCGCGCGAATTTGTCCATGGCGGGGTTTTATCCATCATTGAAGAACCCTTCGGTGCAGCCTTAGGCCTACTGATTGTGGGGATGATTTATGCCAAAAAACTTTATCCCCTTCCCGTGCTGACCTTCAGTGATTATTTCCGAATTCGGTTCGGGGGATTATCCGAAAAGCTGTCAGCTCTCGTGATGATTCCTTCTTATTTTGGTTGGATTTCAGCGCAGCTCGTGGCATTGGGTTTAACCATGCATTTATTACTTCCAATATCGACCGAATGGGGAATTGTCATAGGCGCGATATTAGTCATGACCTATACGTTGATGGGCGGCATGTGGTCTATTTCGATCACCGACTTCCTTCATAATTTAATTTTGATCGCGGGGCTTTTGTTTTTGGCCTATTTAATGTGGGACAAAATTCCGAATTGGCAGGTATTTTTAGCGGAGCAGCCTACCGATTTTTTCCGCTTTGCCCCCAAGGAAAACACGACTACTTCTTGGCTTACCTACTTGGCGGCATGGATCACAATCGGATTTGGGAGCATACCGCAACAAGACATTTTCCAACGGGTCATGTCGGCAGCCTCTGGAAAAATAGCTGCCAAAGCCAGTATCACTGCCGGCATCATGTACATTTCAATCGCCTTATTACCCTTGATGATTGCCCTGGTGGGAGTCCGATTATATCCGGAATTATGGCAGGATGATATGTTGTTGATCCCACATTTGGTCATGAAGTTTACGCCTTATGCGATGCAGATTCTTTTCTTAGGTGCTTTATTATCTGCCTTATTAAGCACGACGAGTGGCGCTATTTTAGCTCCTGCGAGTGTTTTAGGCGAGAACCTTTGGAAGCCATTATTGAAAAACCCATCGGACAGATCTGTATTATTGGTGATTCGTATTTCGGTGGTCTTGGTGACGGGAGCATGTATTTTGATGGCGATTAGCCGACAAAATATTTTCGAACTCGTGGGTGAGGCGTCTGCTTTTAGTTTAGTTTCACTCTTTATTCCGCTGAATGCTGGGCTGTGGTGGAAACGCGCTAGTGCGATGGGAAGTCACCTGAGTATGCTGGGTGGTTTATTTGTCTGGGCCTATTTCCATTTCATTGCACCTACCGAAATTCCATCGATTTGGTATGGCTTATTGGCCAGTGGATTGGGATTGTTGCTGGGAACTTACGTATGGCCTAATCGATCCACGGCTGATCAATCGTCCCCACATACCTCCCCTGCGACTGAGTAAAGATTAAATCCTGTAATTCAAGGCCTACGTGAGGATACATGTGCACTTCGCTCAACTGTGAAACGGGCAACCAAAGCACCTCTAAGGCAGTCGTTTCATTAGGCTGAAGCTCTGGAATTCCCCCTAGAATGTCACCCGAAAATAAAATATGAAGTGATGTGGGACGTTTGTCTGTAGCTTGAATTTCGCCCATCAGCATCAGGGGTCCTACTTCGACATCGATGCCTAATTCTTCCAAACACTCGCGCGCAATGGTTTCCGGGAAAGATTCTCCAGGATCGGTATTACCACCAGGCAAATTGTAAATGAAATTAGTACCGTATTGGTACTTCATGACTAAAACGTGATTGTTTTCGAGGATAACTAAGGCAGGTCTACAGCGCATACTACTTTAATACTTATCTAAATATACATTAATTTTTTTATTGTCTACCTTTGTCTGTCCTAAAACACAATGGTATGTTGGTACACGATATTTGTTCTTCCATGGAAGCATGGGCGCCATTAGCTTGGCAAGAGTCCTATGACAATTCAGGTTTGTTGACGGGAAACCGTTCGCAAAAAGTCACGGGTGTATTAGTCAGTTTTGATTGTACGGAGGCTGTGGTGGAAGAGGCGATTGCCAAAGGCTGCAATGTGATTGTAGCACATCATCCGATATTATTCAAGGGGATCAAACAATTGACAGGAAGAGATTATGTGGAGCGGACACTCATTTTAGCCATCAAAAACGATATTGCGATTTATGCATCGCATACCAATTTAGATCATGCACCTAAGGGCGTAAGTTATCATTTAGCCCAAAAACTAGGACTTCAATCCGGCAAGGTTTTGCGTCCTATGCGTGATGCCTTACGCCAAATCGCCTATTATGTGCCAGAGGCGGATGCTGAAAAAGTTCGTGAAGCTTTACATGCGGCTGGAGCTGGAAATATTGGCGAATATTCGGCATGTAGTTTTTCAAGTTCGGGAACCGGTCGGTTTACCCCTTCAAACCAAGCCAACCCAACCATCGGTCAGGCAGGTCAAGCGGAAGAGGTCGCAGAACTAAAAGTGGATATGTTATTTCCAAAACACCTCGAATCAAGTGTTTTAGGTGCACTTTTCACGTCACACCCCTATGAGGAGGTAGCTTATTTTATTACTTCCTTGGGAAATA
>JBEDFG010000105.1:0-8546 GCA_041175285.1 Bacteroidota bacterium
GCTCCAGGTTTCTCGTCGGCACCTAATTCCACTGCCGGAAATTTACTTAGGTAGCTGACAATCATCATCAATAAACTAATGCCAATAAACAATAGATATAAAGACAACCACGGAAATGGATAGGCTTGAACCGCAGGTTGAGCTATGAATACCTGGTAAACCATCGGGCTTAAGAACGAGGCAAACCCGAAAATCAGTTGAGCCAACACCGAATAGTTGGCATAATTTTCTTCTCCACCCGCAGTCCTTAATAGCGGATTAATGACCACTTGCAACATGGCCATACCGCTTCCGATTAAAAAAAGGGAAAGCAGGGCAGATAGGTAATTGGGAGAAAGAACAATTAAAAGAGAACCCAAAGTCGCTAGACCAAATGCCATCAGCATCACTTTTTTCTCTTGGTAGGTTTCTAGAAGTATCCCAGCTGGGATAGACATCACGCCATAAGCGATAAAAAAGGAAAAGGGTAGGAGGGAAACTAAGGTTAGATTTAGGTCAAAGCTTTGGATTAAATCAGGTATGATAGGCCCAATAATGTTCGAAATGAATGAGATAACGAAGAAAGTTATCATGATCAGAAAAACGACATAAGGGCTTTTTTTCATAGACTTAGTTGGTTAACCATTGATGAATGGAGTCGGCTGTTTTAGTAAAATCTGGGTCTAGCATTAAATCATGTGAACCACCTTCAATGAGTTCTAATTTCGCCTGATAGTATTTCGCTGTTTGTTGAAATTCCTCTTGCGTAATCAATGCATCTTCCGAACCACCAATGACCAACATGTGAGTTGTGGTCTGATTTGAAATCGGTATTAATAAGCCCAAATAAGCGATAAACGATTCCGCACACATATTAGATTTGAATTTTTGTGCCACTGACAAATCGTTAAACATTAATTCCGGGTATTTGTGGAATACGCCTAATAGGTTTCTTTGGAACAAAAATGGAATGCTGCCTAGGTGATTAAAAATGACACGAAGGCTGGCCTTTAATACTCCGGATGGAGGTACAGAAGATATTAAAATTGCTTTTTTACACGAGCCTGTTTTTAAAAAACGTTGGAGAATCATGCCACCCATGGAATGACCTATGATGATCGGAGGCTCGGGTAATTTAGCTACGAATTTGGATAAAGCGCGTACATAATCTTGGAGTGAATAAGAAATGGATTTTGTGCTACCTTTTTCCTCATGACCGGGTAGGTTCATGGCCAAGCATTGATAGCCAAGTTTTTCAAAATAGGGAATGAAATATGCCTCCCAGCACCAAGCGCCGTGACTCATTCCATGCACAAAAACGATGGTTTCTTTCATCAAACGGCAGATTTACTCACATAGTTTTTAGGCAAATGCTTTTTAAGATCTTTGACAAATAAATGGAAATCGACCGTAATCGTATGTCGCGGAGTTTTAATTTGATTCAAATGCGGATGCGTAACTTCTCGTTGGCATAATGTTGCGATATTTTCAGGTCGCTTCCAAAGACCTTTAATAGCTCTCGCCGCAATTTTGCTTTGTAATTCAGCCCCTGGCCAAATACAACCTAATGGCTGGAACATGCCCACGAAAAACAAGTTTTCGTATTTTTCATGTAACATTTTTAGGTACAACGGAACATCGCCTTCACTGTAATTTAAAAAGTCTTTACGGAAGAATGGATGTTCAAGAATATAGCCGGTACAGGCAATGATGGTATCAAATTCTTCTACGCTACCATCTTTAAAGTGCACGTTTTTGCCATCAAAGTGATCAATGTCGCCTTTCGGAAAAACTTTTCCATGTCTTAATTTATAAAGTAACTCCTCGTTAATGGTTGGGTGAGTTCCTGTGATGTTATGTTCTGGTTCTGGAAGTCCGTAATTTTTATTGGCTCCAGAAAATATTTTGACAGTTAATTCGGAAAAGAAAAATTTCAAGCGAGTAGGTAAGAATGCCATACGCGAAGCGACCACATCGCTAGGCTTTCCGAATAGAAATTTGGGTACGATGCGGTAACCTCTGCGCCAACTAATCGTAGTTTTTCTACTAACTCGGCTCGTTTCGACGGATACATCACATGCCGAATTTCCGCCACCAATCACAAGTACGCGTTTGTCTTTAAACGGGGCAGCTTTTTTGAAATCATGCGAATGTAAAAATTCCCCGGTGAACTCACCTGGGTAGCTTGGGAATCTAGGTAACCAATGGTGACCATTGCAGACAACCAAATGGGTAAAATGTTCGGTTTTTTGTACGCCGTCTTTTTCTGAAATGACTTCCCATGTATTATCTGCATTCAATTCACATGATTTAACTAATGTGTTGAACTCGATTTTGGGATAGAGCTTAAAATGAGCAGCGTATCCTTGAAAGTAACGCCTTAATTGGTCGTGTGAAGGGTAGTCAGGAATCCCTTTTTCAAAATCATCGAATGTATAATCCTCGTATTGAGAAAGTGTTTTGGATGAAATAATATGCGTCGTTTCAAATACACTGGAATGACTTTTACTTTCATTGTAAATCCAATTGCCTCCTACATCTGAATTGAAATCATAACAAGTGACGTCCAATCCTTGGTCGAGTATATTTTTGAGAGCTGTAATTCCAGATGGTCCGGCACCAATCACACAAACTTTTTTCATGTTATCTATCTAGTTGTATTAATCCAAACAATCCATTCCAATAGGTGCCCCATCTGGAATATTAGGAGTTTGCATCGGTTTCCAATCATTCGGATTGGCTTTGAATTGGTCAATTGTTTGGGAAATGTACTTCGCCATAGCACTTGGCTTATTGCCATAAAATGCGCGAATCTTGTGTACTGATTCTTGTACTTGTGCTGCGGCTAGTGGAGAAATAATAGGTGCATTCAACACATTTAAAAGCGATGAAACGACCTTGTAGTTAATTGTCTCTTGGGTAGCTTGAAAATACGGGTCCGCATGTGATTTGTAAATGGTTGCTTGCACAAGCCAGTTAAGCGTTTCTTCTAATCCTAGTTGTTTGACATCTACCGCCTTATTTCCGGCCAGTCTGGATGATCAAACGTAATTCCGGTTTTCCCTTTAAATGATTCCCTTGTACGATCAAAATTGAAGGCGCGCGGCGGGAACAATGCGAGTTTGTCTTTTGGAATCGCTAGCGTTTGTGCGTCTAAGGTATTTGTAATTGTGTGCAATGCGTCTAGCTGTAAAGCAAGAGGAGCGGGAGTCATAACCATTTCTTTCCCTCCTCGTACGGCATAATTATACTCAGATCCACCTATGATTTTTGATACAGCTTCCGTTTGATACCGGTGTAAAAAATACAAGGGAACGAACACGTCTTCTAAATGTGAATAGGTTTCGTTGGGACGAATGTTATTCACTGAAAAATTGGAAATGGCTTTTTGGCGAACGGTTAAAATACTTTTTAATTCATCAACGATTGTTGTTCCGTTATCCCAAAGGTGCGCATAAATATGTGCCCCACCTGGGTTTCTGGCGTCTGCATCCGTAATGAAGCGAAGGCCTTTTTCGTAAGCTTTATCTAATACTTGATTAAGTTCCGCTTGTGTTTTGTGTGAGCCGTAAGCATAATCCACTGAAACCTTATCCCATTCACCTATTTTGGTATCATACGCGTTACTTAAATCGATTTGATTGCCTTTGAATTGAATGATGGGGTGCGGGTAATCTAATACGCTCGTATTTCCACGTGCACTTGCGGCATAATTATGTGCAAAACCAAGGGTATGGCCTATCTCATGGGCGGCTAGTTGGCGAATTCGAGCCAAAGCCATTGCCATCATGCCTGTGCGATCAAGAAATCTTGACGAATTCGGAGACTACCCAAACTTACGTGGCCTTTCATGATTTCGCCCGTTCTTGGATCGGCGATGCTGGCACCATAACTCCAGCCTCGGGTCGAACGGTGTATCCATTGAATCACGTGATAACGCACATCCATGGGGTCAACATCATCTGGTAATAATTTGATTTGAAAGGCATCTTTGTATCCAATCGACTCAAAGGCCTGGTTCCACCAGCGACCGCCTTCCATTAATGCTGAACGAACAGGTTCTGGCGTGCCATTGTCCAAATAGTAGATGATTGGTTTCACCGCCTCACTCACTGCCGCATTCGGGTCTTTTTTCTCCAGACGATGTCTAGTGATCCATTTCTTCTCGATTACCTCTTGAACTGGTGAAGCATAATCTTGAAAGGTGATGGCATTGGCTCCTGAACGCGGATCAAACAAACGGGGTTGATATTTATTGTCTGGAAGTTCGATGAACGAATGGTGTTCTACGACGGTGACATTGTCGGCATTAGGTGCAACAGAACGAATTTCTGCTCCTGTTCCATTGCCTGCAAAGGTAAGTCGGGCTTCAAATTCCGTGTTTTTTGGAAAAGATTTGGTACGCTCCAAAGCGAGTGAGCTTTTGGATTTGTCCAGACTATAAGTGCCTTGTTTCGCTTGCGCCAAGCGCTTCAAAACTCCATGCACATCCTGCATCAGAAAATCGGTGAAGTCAATTAAATACGCCCCATTGATGTTGGCCTCTATTTTAAATCCAAACAAAACGGATTTCGCGAAGGCTTGTTGGACCGATAATTTTTCCAACGGATTATTCGTATTCGCACGGTATCGGGTGTTGGGTTGGACCAGGAAAATCTTATTCCCTTGTTTCTCGAAAAACACAACTTGTTCGTTGCCTAATTGGCCTCTATCTAATCCTAGGTCGTTATTTCCAACTCCTTGTGCAAGTGAATATGCATAAAGAAACTCTTCATTGAGCTTAGTGACTTCGAGGTAAATTTTATCGTTTGAATCGTCGTAATAAAAATTGAAATAGCCGGAATGGGATTTCATCAACTTGATTTTATCGGCGATTTGGGCTTGAGCGCCTAGGCTGATTAGGACGAAAAGTAGTATAAGTTTTCTCATAGTCGAATGTAAGAATTATTTCTTTTTAATGATTCAATTGCGCAGGGTAGGCGGGTTTGATTTCTTGGTCATTTTGCCTATCATTGGTATGTAAATCTCTAAACTATGAAAAATATTTTATTGTTATTGCTTTTTGCATTTACCTGTGTTGCGCAACCTAAGCCATTGCGCATTATTTTTATAGGTGCACACCCAGATGATTGTGATATCAAAGGTGGTGGAACAGCAGCCCTGTTCGTTGACATGGGTCATCAAGTCAAATTTTTATCGGTTACCAACGGTGATGCGGGGCATCAATCGCAAGGTGGCGGGATACTTGCCAAACGTCGGATCGCCGAGACGCGCGAAGTAGCTAAGCGATTAGGTGTTTCCTATGATGTGCTAGATAATCACGATGGGGAATTATTGCCAACGCTAGAAATTCGTTTGCAGATTATTCGAAAAATCAGAGAATGGAAGGCGGATGTGGTGATTGCTCCTAGGTCAAATGACTACCATCCCGATCATCGATATACGGGCGTGTTAGTTCAAGATGCGGCATTTATGGTGGGTGTGCCAAACGTCGCCCCGGATGTTGAGCCCTTACGTAAAAATCCTGTTTTTCTTTATTTCCAAGATAATTTCAAGAAACCAAATCCATTCCAGCCCGATATTGCCGTGGACATTACGCCGGTGATTGCTAAGAAATTGGCAGGTCTTGATGCCCATCAATCGCAGTTTTATGAGTGGTTGCCATGGATTGGAAATTATGAGTCGGAAGTACCCAAAGATCCTGCTAAATACAAAGAGTGGTTATTGCAAAAACGTGTCGCTAAGCCTAATCCAGAGGTTCAAAAGAGTCTTGTAAAATGGTATGGAAGTACGCGTGCTGCTAAAACTTTATATGCAGAGGCCTTTGAAATTTGTGAGTATGGCACGCAGCCAACTGAAGCAGAAATTCGTGCTTTATTTCCTATGTTAAAAACAGAATAAATTTTTGATTATGAATCATCGAACAGCCTATTTTTTATGGGCATTATTATTTGTGTGTACAAGCGCATATAGTCAGGCTTGGAAACCCCTATTTAATGGGAAAGATTTAACTGGCTGGAAACACGTTGGCGGAGGCTCTCGCTTTGTTGAAAATGGTTTATTGGCCAGCAAAGGAGGAATGGGGCTCTTGTATTGGGCTGGAGGCAAATTAGGTAATTGCCAAATCCGCGTCGTATACAAAATGCAAAATTTCAATAGTAATTCGGGTGTCTTCATTCGTGTTCCGGCAGAACCGAAAGAAGAATGGATGCCTGTCTTTTATGGTTATGAAGTTCAGATAGATAATCATCCAGAAACTTCAAATGAGGATGAGTACCACATTAGTGGAACGTTATATGCCTTTACAAAGCCCAAAAGTAAACCTGGAAAACCAGGTCCAGAATGGAACACTTTGTTGATTACCTTGGATGGTCCGCGGACTATTGTGTATTTAAATGATCAATTAGTGACGGATTACCGAGAAGGAGAACCTGTTCCGGCTCGAAAATTTGACTTTGAGCCTTATCCTGGGCGCCGACCTAATTCCGGATATTTTGGTTTGCAAAACCATGGAGATGAAGATGTCGTGTATTTCAAAGAAGTTTCTATTAGACCCTTAAAAAAATGAAGCGTTCCGAATTTATAAAAAAGAGTACGCTGGCCTCTGCTGGCTTTATGATATTGCCTCGTCATGTATTGGGAGGAAAAGGGTTCGTGGCGCCCAGTGATAAATTGGTCATCGCGGCCATTGGTTGCGGAGGCGAGGGGGATAATGATATCCAACATTTAGCTAAAACGCCTAACAATAATTCAACCATAGGATTTTTATGCGATGTCGATCAGCGGCAAGCGGCACCTAAACGCAAGCAATTTCCTAAGGCTAAATTTTACGAGGATTGGCGGGAGCTTTTTGATAAAGAGGGAAAGCATTTTGATGCGGTGACTGTAGCGATTCCAGATCATAATCATGCGATTGTGGGTCTTCGTGCGATGCAAATGAAAAAGCATTTGTATTTGCAGAAGCCGTTGACCCATGACATTCATGAGGCGCGGATTATCACCCAAGCTGCTTCCAAATATCAGGTTGTAACGCAAATGGGTGATCAAGGAGCTTCATGTGAAGGAATGCAAACGATGCGGGAATGGATTGAGGCGGATTTGATTGGGGAAATTTCCAAGGTTTACTGTTGGACCGACCGACCAGTATGGCCTCAAGGGATTTCTTGGCCAAAAACCCCGAGTCGGATTCCGAAGGAATTGAATTGGGATTTGTGGTTGGGCACGGCTCAAAAAACGAATTACATTGAAAATCTCGTGCCATTTAATTGGCGTGGTTGGTGGGATTTTGGAACAGGCGCTTTGGGCGATATGGGTTGTCATATCATGGGACCTCCGTTTAAGTTGTTGAAGTTAGGTTACCCGCATGAGGTGTCGGGAAGTGCATCTACAACGTATAGTGGTGTTTTTAAAGAATCAGCATTTCCAGAAAGTGGGCCTATTTCGAGTTCGTTGAAATATCGTTTTACGATGAATAATGGGAAGGATTTGGATTTGTATTGGATGGATGGTGGTATAACACCGGAGCGTTTGCAGGCCTTGGCACCGGAAGTGAATATGAATGATGCCTTGGGGGATTATCCAGGCGAGAATGATTTTGAAGGTTCGACTCTATTTGTGGGAACGAAAGGAGTGATTGCTTGTGGCTGGGGTGGTTCACATCCACGTTTGTTTTCGAAGGAATTGCAAGAAGCGGCGAGTCAAATACCGCAAAAATATGCACGTGTAAAGGGTGGCATGGATGGACATTGGTGGCAGTGGATTGACGCAAGTATTGCGGGCTATGGCCAAATGGAAGTCAGCTCGCCATTTGAAGGTTATGGAGGACCGTTGACAGAAACGGTGTTATTGGGAAATTTATTATTGCGGAGTTTTAATATCCGTGAAAAAGTAAAACGGATGGATCCCGTTTATGGAGCGATGGAAAGTTATGCTTACAGTGGTCGTTACAAGGCCTTGAAGTGGGATGGGGCGAATATGCGCGTTACGAATTATGAACCGGCTAATCAGTTTATAAGTAGAAGTTACCGAAAAGGTTGGGCTGATTTAGTGCTATAATGATGGGCCGTTTTATTTGTTCCGAAAAACGTTTTTGGGAACATGTTGAATTTGAGTACGCTCGTAAATGTCCTGTTAATTAACCTAATTGACTATATGAAAATATGTCTACTTGTTTTTCTGGTATCATTTAGTGTTTTGGCTCAGACTAAAATACCATATGGGAAAAATTCAAAAGCTGGAAATTATGCTTCTATTCGTGGTTTTCAGATGTATTATGAGACCTATGGGACTGGCAAGCCGTTATTATTGATTCATGGTAATGGCGGTTCCATGGCAGACTTCAGCAATCAAATTCCGTTTTTCAGTCAGCATTACCGGGTGATTGTTGCCGATAATCGTTCGCATGGTAAATCTATTGATACGCAAGATTCGTTGAGTTATGAAATGATGGCGGATGATTTTGCTGGGTTGTTGGATCATCTCAAAATTGATTCTGCCTCGGTCATCGGTTGGAGTGATGGGGGAATCAACGGATTATTGTTGGCCAGCAGGCATCCTTCCAAAGTTCG
>JBEDFG010000106.1:0-4918 GCA_041175285.1 Bacteroidota bacterium
CATTGGATTCGGGTAATAGCCTAGTGCTGAGATTTTTACAGGGTGTTGTTTGAGGTAGGTCTTTAAATTCAATAGACCGAGTGAGTCCATTTGGTCGACTGCGATGTGCGAAACACCCGCGTAACGACGTGTATCTGCGTTAGTGGAAGGCCAACACATCACTTCAACGCAGGCAAATTGAGCTCGTTGAGCAAAGTCCATGACTTGTTCTAATGAAAAATCGGGTAAAATGGCTGAATTTAGTCCGAGTGAGAGCATGTTATTTTCGTTTTTCTAGGCTGTAAAATACAATCAATGCAAAGGAACCAATCCAAAGACCTACCGCCTCACGCGCTAACTCTTGATTCATCGTTTTCATGGCTAATCCATCCGTCATAAATCCTTCCCAGGCGGTCATTTCAGTCCATAATTGAATTCCAGCCATGGTGCTTAAAACAAACATGACTGTCAGTAATTCATGATTAACTTTTCCACGAATGGCTTGAATCGATACATACACAGCTGAACCATAAACTGGTACCCAAAGAATTGGATCGGGATCGTTGAACTGCCAGTAGGTAAACAAGGTAAAAATGATCGTAAATAGAATTCCAGCAATAAATAAGGCTTGTTTCATGTTGGTTTATTTATTCGTTACATAGGTCTTTAACGGCTTGAGCAGCCCCAGGATATTTTAATTTTTTAGCTTGTTGGAGCGCTAAACATGCCTTTTCCTGTTCTTTCACATGATAATACGAAAGTCCAAGTGCGTAATAGCCTTTTCCGAATTCATCGTTTACGGCTACACTCGCCTCAAAATCACGGATCGCTTCCGGATAATTCAATTCTTGGAAAAAGATGTTTCCTCGGTTATAATGGGCATTAATCTCATTTGGAGCTATTTTCAAGCAAGTTGTGAAATCAGCCTTCGCTTCCTCTGGCTTGCCTAAAGCAGCTAAAACAATGCCGCGTTGCAGGTATCCAGCACTTGAATCAGGTTGTAATTTGACGGCTTCATTGGTGGGTGAAAATGCCTCTTTCCATTTACCATTTTCCATGAATAAGGCTCCTAAATTTAATTGGGCTTGTACCAGTGAAGGCTTTAATTCGATCGCTTTTCGATATTGCGCTTCAGCTCCCACGAAATCTTTTTCTTGAAAAAGGATTACACCTTGCAAATTATAGGCCTCCGCTAATCCTGGATTTTTGTCGATTGCTTTTTGAATCGCTTCTTTGGCAGAAACGTTTT
Organism: Bacteroidota bacterium; assembly: GCA_041175285.1. GTDB lineage: Bacteria > Bacteroidota > Bacteroidia > Cytophagales > Spirosomataceae > Aquirufa. The sequence goes on from JBEDFG010000106.1 coordinate 1,229, forward strand.
CACCTGCTTTTAAGCGTTTTTTAGCTTCTTCTAGCCACGAATCGGCATCTGAAGAACAGGAGATAGATAGAATACAAAGGAGGATGAAATAGGTAAATCGCATGTTTTTTGAATAGTCATTAAAGTTACTGTCAAATTGGAAATTATTGGCATTTATTTTGAAAAAAGCGGTGATTTTCGCATCTTTGCAGTGGCAAATTACCAGCTCCCTCTGAATCCCCCAGGTCTTGATCGAAGCAAGGGTAGGTAGGTCGTAGCGGTGAATTTGCCATTTTTTTGTTCATCTAAATCGTACAAACATGAAATTTTTTATTGATACAGCGAATTTGGCACAAATTAAAGAGGCCCAAGATCTTGGGGTTTTGGATGGTGTTACAACCAATCCTTCCTTAATGGCAAAAGAAGGTATTAGTGGAAAAGATAATGTTTTACGTCACTATAAGGCCATCTGTGATATCGTAGATGGTGATGTTTCAGCTGAAGTAATCGCAACCGATTACGAAGGTATGATTCGCGAGGGGGAAGAATTGGCGGAATTAGACGATAAAATTGTTGTTAAAATCCCCATGATCAAAGAAGGTATCAAAGCCTTGAAATATTTCTCAGATCGCGGAATCAAGACCAATTGTACGTTGGTGTTTTCTGCCGGCCAAGCTTTATTAGCTGCCAAAGCAGGTGCTACGTACGTCTCGCCATTCATCGGACGTTTAGATGATATTTCATTTGACGGTATTGAATTGATTGAGCAAATTCGCTTAATCTATGATAACTACGAATTTGATACGCAAATTCTTGCGGCTTCTGTTCGTCATCCAATGCACATCATTAAATGTGCTGAAGCTGCAGCTGATGTAATGACTGGTCCTTTATCAGCAATTCTAGCACTTTCAAAACACCCACTGACAGATTCTGGTCTAGCTACTTTTTTAGCTGATCACGCTAAAGCAAATCAATAAGTCTATGTCTATCTTGTCTTTTGAACATGTAAGTATTTCCCAAGAAGGAATCCCAACCTTAACGGATATTAATCTTTCAGTTGAGGCAGGTGAATTTTACTATTTGATTGGTCGGACCGGAAGCGGGAAAAGTACCTTCTTTAAATCAATCTTCGCTGAATTACCCATTGATGAGGGGCAAGCGAACGTGGTGGGTTATGATTTGACAACCATCAAGCGCAAAGATATTCCTTACCTGCGTCGGAAGTTAGGTTTTGTTTTTCAAGACTTTCAATTACTGACCGATCGCAACGTAGAAAAAAATCTATCATTCGTTTTAGAAGCAACGGGTCACACGGACCAGCTTGAAATTAAAACACGTATTGAAGATGTGCTTGCTCGAGTAGGTATGTCAAACGCCATTCATAAGCGAGTTCACAAACTTTCAGGTGGCGAGCAACAACGCATTTGCATCGCAAGAGCTATTTTGAATAATCCATTGTTGTTATTAGCAGATGAGCCCACAGGCCATTTGGATCCTGAAGTTTCCTTAGAAATTATGCATTTGTTCAAGGAATTGACCGCTCAAGGAACGGCCATCATCATGGCAAGTCATGATTATAACACGATGCGCCAAGTGCCTGGTAAATTCTTGAAATGTGAAGGTGGTAAAATAGAGTTAACCGCTTCTATCTAAGTTATTTCCCTACTAAATAGGCCACTGGAATAATACATTCCTCCAGTGAAATACCTCCATGCTGGAACGTATTCCGATAATGGTTTACGTATTGATTGTAGTTGTTCGGGTAAGCAAACATATAATCATCTTTCGCGAAAACATAGGTAGTGGACATATTCGGTTTCGGAAGAAATAATTGCTCCGGTTTCCGACTCACAAACATTTTATTCGAAGGATCCCAATTCAAATTCTTTCCTTGTTTATAACGCAAGTTTGTATTCGTGCTGCGATCACCAATGATTTTAATCGGATTTTGAACACGAATCATTCCATGATCTGTTGTAATAACCACTCGTCCCTTTTTCTCTGAAATACGCTTTAAAAGATCGAATAGGGGGGAATGTTGGAACCAACTCGCCGTTAAACTGCGATAGGCTGATTCATCTGGAGCCAATTCTTTAATCATCGCCATGTCCGTACGTGCATGAGATAACATGTCCACAAAATTGTAAACGATCACGTTTAATTGGTTTGTCAGGAGTTTGTTGAAATTGTCCACCAACTGCTTTCCTTGATATTGATGGATAATCTTATGATATGAAGCCTTCGCTGGAATTCGTAATCGCTTCAATTGTTCATTTAAATAGAACTCTTCATGTTTATTGTAACCTTCCTCATCCTCTGAATCTCCTAAATCAAATACCCATTTGTCTGGGTAGTTTTTATGAATTTCAGAAGGCATCATGCCCGCAAATATTGAATTTCGAGCATAGACTGTTGTGGTTGGTAAAATGGAATAATAGGTCTTCTCATCCTCCATTTGGAAGTATTCCTGGATAAATAATTCCAAGGTTTTCCATTGATCAAAACGTAGGTTGTCGATCAAAATAAAGAATAATGGCGATTTGTCATTAATGCGAGGGAAGACAAATTTCCGCATCATCAAATGCGATAAAATCGGTGTGTTTGCATCTGGATGTTGCAACCAACCTTCGTACGAATTTTCAATGAACTTCGAAAAGTGGACATTAGCTTCCGATTTTTGGTTGATTAAAACCTCCGACATCGACTTGTTTTCGGTTTGGTCAATTTCTAATTCCCAGTAGGTTAATTTCTTATAAATATCTGCCCATTCCTCTGCGTTCAAACGATCTTGATAGCGCATCGACAGCTCCCTGAATTCTTGTTGGTAATTCAAATTCGTCTTTTCCTCTTCTAATCGCTTTTTGTCAAAAATACGTTTGACTGAAAGTAGTAACTGATTAGGATTCAGTGGCTTAATGAGGTAGTCGGCAATTTTAGATCCAATGGCATCTTCCATCAATTCTTCCTCTTCAGATTTGGTAATCATAATTACGGGAAGGTTTGGGCGAATTTGTTTGATGGAAATTAATACCTCTAAACCAGACATGCCGGGCATATTTTCATCCAAAAACAACACATCAAATTTCTGCTTATTAACTAAGTCAAGCGCATCTGCACCGGAATTTGCGGTGGTGACTTGATAACCTTTATTTTCAAGGAAAATAATGTAGGGAGTAAGTAAGTCGATTTCGTCGTCTGCCCAGAGAATGGAATAAATCATCGTTGCGTTTTTTACCTTAACTAGTTTGTATGCGAATTATTGTGTGTGCAAAAATTAAAATTTGTTAACATCTAATTCGTAAAATAGCAGGCTAAAATTAACTATTTTTACGCAGGCAATCGTTTTTTGTATGTCAAATAATTCTCCAGTTTCATTTACGGACACCGCGCGTGAAAATTTACTTGCTATCATCGGAAATGGGACCATGCCGGAACCTTTCGTTCGAGTAGGAATGCGGGGTGGAGCTTGTGGAGGAACCTATGTTTTAGGGTTTGACCAAAAGACTGAATTTGATGATCAGTACCTGATTGCTGAAATACCCGTGGTCATAGATAAACGCCAAATGTTATTCGTCGTAGGTACGGAGATCGACTTCGATCCCGGTGCGAACGGTTTTCATTTGCATAAACCCAAAGCAAACGTATGAAATTCGCCGCCATCGATATAGGTTCTAACGCCGCTCGTCTTCAAATTTCTTCGGTACTTGATAA
>JBEDFG010000107.1:0-4849 GCA_041175285.1 Bacteroidota bacterium
GGATTCAGATAACCCGTAACTGCGTATTTTTCACCCGGTTGAGGTGGTCGTCCCGACTTCTCAAAATAGACCTTCCAAAATCCAGAAGCTGGTATCCATTCCCCTTGATCGCGTAAGGCAATTGCTCGGCCAAGCACAGACCAAGTACTGGCTTTTTCGACGGGCTGGCCTTCTACTTGAATAATACAAGAACGAGATTCCGTGTCAGGCGATAACGCACATGATGTGTCTACTTGGTCAAAGCGAAAAATACTGAGTGTGACGAAAACGAGCGCGATATAAAATTCGGATTGAAAAAATCCGATACCTATTCCGAAACATGCCAAAGGCGCCCAGGCCCAACCAGGGCAATAACGCGCTAATAGAGCCCCTAAGACCCAATAAATCAATAAACGAACATAGGGAAACGGACTAAAAAAAGAATACACATCCTTAGGCGAAAAGGCCTAAAGGTAGAATTTTTTGATAGCGATTTGTTCCTCCACTTGATCAGGAACTAGATATTTTATGGATTGTCCCTTCTTAATACACGAACGAATGTAGGTTGCCGATATCTGTAAAACGGGAGCATCAATCCGTTTGACCTGTTTATGACTCCACAAATCACTCGTTGGCTCCTCCCCCCTAGCATATACGAAAAGGCCATAATAATCAAGTATTTGGACGTAGTTTTTCCAGCTCTTAAACTGTTCCAGATTATCGCCGCCTAGAATGATGGAAAACGAATACGTTGGATGTCGCTCTGACAGATGGGTGAGCGTATCAATCGTATAAGATGGTTTGCTCAGGTGAAACTCGATATCGCAACTTTTGAATTTGAAATTATCTTCGATTGCGCGTTCAACCATATCGAGTCGATCAAATTCATGCAACAAGCTATGACTCTTTTTGTGCGGATTTTGGGGCGAGACCACAAACCAAATTTGGTCCATATCTGATTGATTAAGCACGGCTTGCGCAATCATCAAATGACCGTGATGAATAGGGTTAAATGAACCGAAAAATAGGCCAATTTTCATTTATTTTGTCAATTCATCAAATAGTCTTTGGGCTTCCTTCACGGCAAGGTCTAGCTCATCGTTCACTAAAATAACATCGAATTTGTCTTGAAATGCCCATTCAAACTTCATTTTAAATATGCGTTTTGATAGCGACTCTTCCGTCTCAGTTCCCCGGGAACGGAGACGCTCCTCCAAAATTTCAAGCGAAGGGACTTTTACAAAAACTGCTAATGCACGTTCTTTATAATAATTTTTCAACGCCAATCCTCCTTTAACATCCACGTCAAAAATCACATGCTTACCTGAAGCCCAAATACGCTCGATCTCCGATTTTAGCGTACCGTAATAGGCTCCGGGATACACTTCTTCCCACTCCACAAAGGCATCTTCGTTAATCTTTTGGCGAAACTCATCAGGCGTTAAAAAATAATAATCTTGTCCATCCGTTTCTGCACGGCCACGTTTATCCCGAGTACATGCTGAAATGGAAAATCCAAGATTGGGATTATTCGCCAGTAATTGTTTTACGATTGTTGTTTTTCCTGAACCTGAAGGTGCAGAGAATATAATTAATTTACCTTCCAAGGTGTTTCGCTTTGATTTAAGCTAACAAAATAAGGGAATTAAGATGGAAATAAGGATTAAAACCAAAAAAAGTTTTGACTTAATCCGAGTGAATAAATCTGTGGGACATGAGACCGAACATGTATCCTTGATCGCTTTTTTCAATGACAACTCAAGGGCATAACCTTCTTGACAAGGTAAACATTGGTCTTTATTAGCCAAAAATCGAGCCTCTTCCTCTGCTGTTGCTTCTTTATCCAAAATTCGCTGGATTAGCTGAAGGCACTCTTTCTGATGGGTACAATTCGTTTTCATTCCTAGATAGTCTGCATGTGGCGACCTTTGCGTAACAAACACTCAGGTCTAATTAGTTCATTTCATTCGTGACAAAGTGTCAGACGTAGCCTTTGGTTTTGGCATAATTTGATAAAGCTACTTTGAGTAAAGCGCGAGCGCGATGTAATCGAGAACGAACCGTCCCAATGGGAATATTCAGAATTCTCGCCATTTCTTCATAACTAAATTCCTCTAAGTCACACAAAATGATAATCATTCGAAAGTCTACGGGAAGTGCTTGAATCGCGGCTGTAATTTCATCGCCAAGCATCTCATTGACGGTCTCCGCCTGCAAATCAGCTTGAAAAGCAGGCTCAGAATCCTCGTCACCTGTGATGGATTGCTCCACCCACTCAAACTCGACTTTGGAAGGACCGCGGGACTTCTTGCGATAATCGTTGATGAAATTATTCTTGAGAATTCGGAATAGCCAGGCTTTGGCATAAGTCCCGGGCTCAAATGAATGAATAAAACGATATGCTTTCATACAGGTATCTTGAACTAAGTCCTGCGCCTCATCTTCATCATTCGTTAATTTTAATGCGAAATTATACATCGCATCCATATGTGGGAAAAATTCCTGCTGAAAAATGGCATGCGCCCGTTCAGGTGAAATTTTCGAATCTACTACTGGAATATCCATATGCTAGGCATTTAGGCAAAATTTTGCATGCCCTTACCTACAATTCCGTATCCAAAAAAAAATAAGGTATTTCTCTGCCAAAAAGACTTATTGGCCCCGATTAAAAAACTCTAATAACCCAAATACTAGCATCCCTAGCAAGGCGGAACTGAATGCTCGCAATAAACTTAAGCCCAACAAAGCAAAATCACTTGCTTCAAACATAAACAAAATCAAATGGTGCGAAACAAGCATTAGACCTACATATGGGAAAAACCACAACCACTTCATTTCAGCTAAAGAGATTTCCGAACGCTCATCATATCCATTTGCAGGAGTTAAAATCCGGAAAAAAGTAGGTCGCAACAACGAAACCATAACCGACCCAAATGCATGTAATCCATGCGTATTATAAAAGACATCAATAATCCAACCGCTAACAAAGGCAACCACAAGCAAAAGCGGAGTCGCGGTCCGCATCGGCGCCTTAATAATGACCCAAAGATAGATAAAACAAAAAGCGACATTGGCCAATGCAATATCACGCAAAAATAAAACTTGCAAAGCCATCGCTGCCATTGCGCCCAAAAACCACTTCACCGACAAGCTTGCATTCATGCTATTCCGTTTTAGGTTTATTTTGTTCCAATTTGGCTTGCTGGTACGCCAATCGATTCTTAATCACATATACATATTGCAACGTAGAAAACTGCGTCAGCAACATTACTTTAATATCATGAAACGTATCATCTTTTTCCTTGCCCACTTTGGCAACGATACCAATAGGCACATTAGGCGGAAATACGGCATTATAATCAGAGGTTACTACCGTATCACCCTTCGTCACTTTTTTGTATTTCGAAACATCCATTAATTCGCCCACCTCCGCTTGATAACCCGACCATTTCATATAACCCAATTCCCCCGAAGATTTTAATTTGGCAGAAACGGTGTTACTCGTATGCAAAACTGAAACAATTAATGAGAGATTTTGGGTACTTGACATTACTTTACCAACAATCCCTGTGGATGAAATCACCGCCATACCGGGCTTGATTCCATCAGCTAAACCTTTATCAATGGTTAAATAGTTTTGAGATAATTGCGTTGTCTGGTCAATCACCTTGCATGCAATGGCTTGATACCGATTTAGCATGGCTGCACTAGCAAAATACGGAATCTTACCGGTAGGCTGTTGTTGGCTGCGCAATTGCAAAATTTGGGTATGCAAACGTGCGTTTTCTGCCGATAATTGGGCATTAACAATACGCAACTGGTGATACTTTTTAACCTCTTGTGTCGTTGACAAAATAGAGGCCGCCCACTGATTTGTGGTATTAAAATAAAGCGTATGCTGATACGTGTTGTAACTAAAAATAGCCCAAAGGTTCACAATTTCCAACACCAAAAACAGGAGGAACGTCCGCTGTCTCAGTAGGAATTGGAACAATTGGTTCATGCCAAACGCGATTAAAAATGGGAGGAAAAACTAGGTAATTAAAACTGGCTTATATTTTTCCAAGTTTTTCAAGATCTCACCCGTACCACGTACAACCGCCTTCAAAGGATCGTCGGCCACGTGCACCTTCAATTGAGTTTTCTTCTCGATACGTTTATCCAAGCCATGTAACATCGCACCTCCACCGGCTAAATGAATACCGTTATGGAAAATGTCACCCGAAAGTTCGGCTGGAGCACGTTGCAAGGTTTCCATGATGGCAACCTCAATCTTTGTAATCGAACTATCTAAGGCATATGCAATCTCAGAATAGTTGATTAAAATTTCTTTAGGAATACCTGTCATTTGATCACGTCCACGAATTTCAAAATCAGCTGGCGGATTCTCTAATTCTGGTAAAGCCGCACCTACTTGAATTTTAATTTGTTCGGCAGAACGCTCACCGATCACCAACTTGTGTTCACGTAATAAATAATCTTTAATGTCACGCGTGAATTCATCACCTGCAACACGAATCGAATTTTCAACAACGATTCCACTTAATGAGATAATCGCAACCTCAGTTGTACCACCTCCAATATCAACAACTAATGAGCCATTCGGCTGTTCAATATCTATACCAATACCAATTGCTGCTGCAATCGGCTCATGTACCATGTAAACCTCACGAGCACCTGCGTGCTCAGCTGAATCCTTAACCGCACGTTTCTCAACCTCCGTAATACCTGATGGAATACAAATAACCATGCGCAACGCCGGCGTAAAAAAGGAATTCCCCTTATCCATCATCTTGATCAAACCACGCATCATTAACTCCGCCGCGGTAAAGTCCGCAATTACACCATCCTTTAAAGGACGAATCGTCTT